>JBFHGI010000476.1:0-2641 GCA_041583175.1 Pseudorhodobacter sp.
AATATTCTGGCCATCGCGATCACCGAGCCGGGGACAGGGTCTGATGTTGCGGGCATCCGGTCTCGTGCCGAGGATAAGGGCGACCATTGGCTCTTAAATGGGGCCAAGACCTATATTTCCAACGGTATCCTTGCCGATACGGTGATCGTGGCGGCGCGGACCGATCCGGATAATCCCTACGTGCTGGGGTTGTTCTTGGTGGAACGCGACATGCCCGGTTTCAAACGCGGCCGCAAGCTTGCCAAGCTGGGGCTACATTCCCAAGACACGGCGGAGCTGTTTTTCGAGGACGTGATAATCCCCAAGGAAAACGTGCTGGGCGACCCCAAGCAGGGGTTCAAATCCATGATGGTTGGTTTGGCCGAGGAACGGCTGACGGGTGCTGTGTCTTATGTCGCGCGGGCAGAGCGGGCGTTCAAGATCACCTTGGATTACGTCAAGGATCGCAAAGCCTTTGGGCGGGCCATAGGTGCATTCCAGAACACCCGTTTCAAAATGGCCGAAATGCGCACCCAACTGGATGCGGCATGGGTGTTCGTTGATTACTGCACGTCTTTGCATCTGAACGGCAAGCTATCCGCTGAATTGGCGGCGCAGGCGAAGCTGATGACATCGGAAACCGAAGGCCGCGTTGTCGATGAATGCCTGCAACTGCATGGCGGGGCTGGCTATATGGAGGAATACGAAATTTCGCGCCACTACGCGGATGCACGTATCAGCCGCATTTATGCGGGCACTTCGGAAATCATGAAAGAGATCATTGGTCGAAGCCTCGGCCTTGATGAGCGTGGCGTGAAATAGCGCCGATTTGGTCTTTGGGAGGAGACGAGAATGAAAGCAGAACTTTGGGGCGGAATGGCCCTTGTCGCCGCATGCCTGATCGCAGGGATCGCGCAAGCCGATATCACAGGGACATGGCGCACCGAGCCAAGTGAGGGCAAGACGCTTGATGTGAAAATCGCGACCTGTGGTGGCGTATTGTGTGGTCATGTTGTTGGCGTGAGTGGGGGCGCTGATGCGGCGCTGATCGGCACGCAAATCATCAAGGGCATGACTGGTTCGGATGCGGATGGCTATTCCGGCGGCCAGATTTTCGCGCCGGATACTGGCAAATGGTACCGGTCCAAAATTTCCCGCGCGGGCAACAATATCAAGGTGTCGGGCTGCGTCGCTGGCGGTCTGATCTGCCGATCGCAGACATGGACCGCGCGCTAAGATCCAATATTTCGGGGGAAAAATCGTGGAATTGAACAAGTCAGTTGCAATTGTTACCGGCGGAGCATCCGGTTTGGGTGAAGCCTGTGCGCGCGACATCCATGCAGGTGGGGGCAAGGTCGCGATATTTGACCTGAATGAGGAAAAAGGCGCGGCATTGGCGAAGGAACTCGGCGATGCCGCCATTTTCTGCAAAGTCGATGTGAGTGACGAAGCCAGCGTCACCCAAGGCCTGAACGCGGCAGAATCCGCATTCGGTTTTGTGTCGGTTGCGGTCAATTGCGCAGGGGTGGCGATTGCGGTGAAAACCCTTGGTCGGGATGGGCCGCATCCGCTTTCGGCCTATCGCAAGGTGATTGATATCAACCTCGTCGGCAGCTTCAACGTCGCGCGGCTTGTGTCCGAGCGGATGCAGAAAAACGCGCCCAACGAGGATGGCGAGGCCGGGGTGATCATCAATATGGCCTCGGTTGCGGCGTTTGACGGGCAAAAGGGGCAGGCGGCCTATGCGGCCTCCAAAGGCGGGATCGCGGCGATGACCTTGCCGATGTCGCGCGATCTGGCCAGCTACGGCATTCGGGTGAACACTGTCGCGCCGGGGCTTTTCCTGACGCCGATGATGGCGTCATTGCCCGAGGCCGCGCAGGAAGCTTTGGGCCAGCAACCCTTGATGCCCAAACGTCTGGGCAGGCCGTCCGAGCTGGCACATCTTGTGCGCTTCATGATCGAAAACCCCTATATCAACGGCGAGACGGTGCGGCTTGATGGCGGGGTTCGCTTGCCATGAGCGGACCTCTGAATGGGCTGAAAGTCGTCGAATTTACCGGTTTGGGGCCTGCGCCCCTCGCGGGGCAATTGCTGGCCGATCTGGGGGCGAATGTGATTGTGATAGATCGCAAATCAGACCGCGCCGATAAAACTGACATCAACCGCCGCGGCAAGCGCTCCATCGCGATAAACCTGAAATCCGAAGCGGGCTTCAACGCGGTGCGCAGGGTGATCGACGGGGCCGATGTGGTGATTGAGGGGTTCCGCCCGGGCGTGATGGAAAAACTCGGGCTGGGGCCGGCCGATCTGCATGACCGGCTGGTCTATGCGCGGATGACGGGCTGGGGGCAAACTGGGCCTTTGGCGCAAACAGCCGGGCATGACATCAACTATCTGTCGCTCACCGGCGCGCTGTCGATGCTTGGCGCACCCGACCGTCCCCCCGTTCCACCGCTCAACCTTGTGGCGGATTTCGGCGGCGGCTCGATGTTCCTCGTCTTCGGTATCATGGCCGCGCTGTTCGAGCGTCAAACCTCGGGCAAGGGGCAGGTGGTTGATGCGGCGATGGTGGACGGCGTGCCGGCGATGATGGGGCTGTTGCATATGCTGAGCGCGCAAGGGCTTTGGAGCGAACACCGCGGCCGGAACCTGCTGGACG
>JBFHGI010000477.1:0-2641 GCA_041583175.1 Pseudorhodobacter sp.
GAAGAGTGCACCGAAAACCAAGAGCCCCAGAACAACACTAGAGGTCAGTGCAATTGAGGGGGCAGGAGCCAGCCAGACCAAGGCACAAAGCGCGGCAGGAACAAGGATAAGCATGGTGACCCAGTGCCGTGCTTGCGCCAGCAACTCGGCGCCACTGCGCGAAGCTGCATTCATGATACGCGGTGCTAGGCCTTGGATCAGCCCGTAAAGCATTGTCCAGACCGCCATGAACGTCCCGATCATGAAAAACGCTGTGCGGTTCCCGGTCGCGCTGCCGTCCGACAGAACCGCATAGAAATAAATCGGAATACCGACGACAAACCACACATCGCGCGCGCCGAACAGAAACAACCGCCCCGCGCTAAGCCAATTGATATTGCGGTTCTTGGAAAACAATTCCGAGAACTTGGCGTCCTTGCGTCCGACAGGCAGACCCGCAGGCATTTTAAGGGCCACCGCGACCAAAATCACAAAGAGCACGCCAGCCATCGCCAACACCGAGGGCACAAAGCCAAATAGCGCCAGCACCGCCGCGCCCATCAAGAAGCCAAGTCCCTTCACCGCGTTCTTCGATCCGGTCAGTATGGCAACCCAGCGAAACAACCCGCCATCTGTCGTTGGTGCCAGCAGCTTCACAGCACTTTTTGAGCTCATCTTCGCCAGGTCCTTGGCAATGCCCGACAGCCCCTGCACCAGCATCACAAACACCACCGAGGCGGTCACGCCCCAGGCCGGATCAAGTTGCGCCAGCGCTAGCAGCGCCACGATCTGCAAGCCCAGCCCGGCATAAAGTGTCGAGGTAAGGCCAAACCGCGCCGCAATCCATCCGGCAGAAAGGTTTGTAACAACGCCTGCAATCTCATAGAGTACGAACAGATAGGCCAGCTGCACCGCCGAGAAGCCAAGACTGTGGAAATGTAGAAGCACCAGCATCCGCAAGGCACCATCGGTCAGCATAAACGCCCAATAGGCTGCTGTAACCGCAATATAGGCGGCAAAACCGGGCTGGCGGGGCGGGGTATCGCTCACAGCGCGCCGCCAACCATCAAAGCCACATCCACCAGACGATGCGCATAGCCGAATTCATTATCATACCACGCATAGACCTTGAGCTGCGTGCCATTCACAACCATGGTCGAAGGTGCGTCAATGATACCACTGCGCGGGTCATTGGTGTAATCTGACGACACCAGAGGCCGGGTTTCATAGCCAAGAATACCCTTGAGCGGCCCATCGGCAGCGGCTTTGAATAGGGCGTTTACTTCCTCTGCCGTAGTTTCGCGGGCCATTTCAAAGACGCAGTCGGTGATCGAAGCATTCAGCAGCGGCACCCGCACGGCATGGCCGTTCAGCTTGCCTTTCAATTCCGGGTAAATCAGCGTAATCGCGGTGGCAGAGCCTGTCGTCGTGGGGATCAGGTTGGTCAGGGCTGATCGCGCGCGCCGCAGGTCTTTCGCAGGGCGGTCCACGATGGTTTGGGTATTGGTCACATCATGGATCGTGGTGATGGAGCCGTGCTTGATCCCGATGCCCTCCAGCAAAACCTTGACCACAGGCGCAAGGCAATTGGTGGTGCAGCTGGCCGCTGTCACGATCCGGTGGGTCCCGGGGTCGTAGGCGGCATCATTCACCCCGTAGACAATATTCGCCGTCGGCCCGTCTTTCACAGGGGCGGAAACGACCACTTTCTTGACCTCCGCCGCGAAATAGGGGGCAAGTGCGGCCTCTGTCTTGAAGGCGCCGGTGCAATCGATCATCACATCGACGCCTTCCAGCGGCAAATCCTCAAGCCTGCGGCTAGAAGTGACCGGAATGCGAGCGCCGTCGATGGCGATGGCATTCCCATCCACCGCAAAGCGGGCGGGCCAGCGGCCGTGAACAGAGTCAAACTCCAACAGATGCGCATGCATCGCCGCATCGCCCACGGCATCGTTGATGAAGGCGATCTTTGCGCCGCGTTCCAAAAGGGGGCGGAGCGCAAGCTTCCCCATGCGTCCAAGGCCATTGAGGGCGTAAGTGGTCATGCTCAGGCTTCCTGTCTGTGGGTTTGGCAAATATCATCGACGCGCTTTTGCAGCGCGCCTCGATCCAGAATATCAAAAGGCAAAGCGGCAAAGGCTGTCAGTCTGTCGTGCATCACTGCATAGGTTCGCTCGAAGGCGCGGCGCTTTTCGGCATCATTGCCCGTCACCTTCGCCGGGTCCGGCAGGCCCCAATGGCTAGCGATGGGCTGGCCTTTCCATGTCGGGCAATCCTCATTCGCGGCGCGGTCACAGACGGTAAAGACAAAATCCATCAAAGGCGCGCCTTCGCCTTGAAGCTCTGTGATGCTCTTGGAGCGCAGGCTGGTGACATCATGTCCGTTGGCCATCAATACTTCCATCGCAAGGGGGTGGGGGGCCGCGCGATGCGCTGTCCCCGCTGAGTAGGCGGCAAAGTGCCCCCCCGCCATGTCGCGCAGAATCGCCTCGGCCATGAGGGAGCGAGCGGAATTGCCAGAGCAGACAAAGAGGACATTGCGCGTCTGGCTTACGATAGTCGGGGGGCAAATCTGCCCCCGACCGCGACAGCAATCGAGGAAAAGCCCACTCACCACGTCCTCTGCGGTGCTTAGGTTGACGCTGTAGAGCAAATGCGTGCC
>JBFHGI010000478.1:0-2640 GCA_041583175.1 Pseudorhodobacter sp.
CAGCTCGGCCTTGATCTGCGCGGCGCGCGCATCCAACAAGCCTGTCAGTTTTGCTGGTATGCCGAATTTCAGCAACACACCGATAAACAGCAGGAAAGAGATCAACACGATGAAGTTCGTGTTGCCAAGCGAGAAGAACGGACCGGTCGCGGCCAGTGCCGGTGTCGCGATAGCGCTTGCCAAAAGGATCAGCTTTTTCATGGCATTATCCTTTCATACGCGCGGTAACCGCGGCGGTGATGGAACGGGCATCCGCTTTGCCACCCAGAACCGATACCAATTCCTTGGCCGTGTCCTTGGCAACCTCCGTCACGCTCTCCAGCGCGCCGGCACGAATTTCCGCAATCCGCTGTTCGGAAACGGCGGCTTTGGCGTCAATATCGGCATCGGCCTTGGCAGTGGCTTTGGCCAGATCGGCCGCAATCTCTGCTTTAGCTGCGGCGACGATCTTGTCCGCTTCGGCCCGCGCTGTTGCCAGCGCCTCGTTATAGGCAGCTTCCGCTTCAGTCGCTTTCAGCTTCAGCTCTTCGGCAGCGGCAAGATCATTGGTGATCGTGCCACGGCGTTCAGCCAAAACCGCCCCAATGCGGGGCACAGCGACACGGGTCACAATCATATAGATCGCAACCAGCGAGACCAAAAGCCAGAAAATCTGGTTTGGTCAGGTCGAAAAATCAAGCTGCGGCATGCCAACGGCTTCACCAGCACCGTGGGCCCCTGCGGCAGCGTCATGCGCTTCAGTCGCCATGTCGTTTCTCCAGCATCCTCAAGACTTGGCCGGACGGGGTTGCCCATCCGGCCGAAAGGTCAGAAAGCGTGGATCAGACTGCGAACATCAGCAGCAGGGCGATCAGGAACGAGAAGATGCCCAGAGCTTCGGCAAACGCGATGCCAACGAAGAGGTTAGCCATCTGGCCCGGTGCTGCCGAAGGGTTGCGCAGAGCACCAGCAAGGAAGTTCCCTGCAATGTGACCCACACCGATACCAGCGCCGCCCAGACCCATAGTGGCCAGACCTGCACCGATGAACTTACCCATTTCTGCGATATCGCCTTCCATAGCATTTGCTCCTTATGGAATAGTAGATTGGTTGGTTTGATTGAAGACCTTAGTGATGCGCGCCGCCAACAGCGTCCCGCAGATACACACAGGTCAGGATGGTAAACACGTAAGCCTGCACGCAGGCCACCAGCAGCTCCAACCCGTAAAGGGCTGTCACAGCGCCGATAACAACAGGGGAGGCAACAACCAGCGTCGCAAACCCTGCAATAACTTTGATAACCGCGTGGCCCGCCATCAGGTTACCCGCCAAACGAATGGAGTGGGAAACGGGGCGCACGAAGTAAGAGATAACCTCGATCAAGGCGAGGATCGGACGAATGGCCAGCGGGGCCGACGTCACCCAGAACATTCCCAGAAAACCGATGCCGTTCTTGATGAAGCCAAGAATAGTAACGCCAAGGAACACCATCAGCGCCAGAACCACGGTCACCGCAACATGGCTGGTGGTTGTAAAGGCCATCGGCAACAGGCCGAGAAGGTTGGAAAACAGGATGAACAGGAACAGCGTCATGACATAGGGGAAGTATTTCACCCCATCATGGCCGGTCACTTCCTCCACCATGTTATGGATGAACCCGTAAAGCAGCTCAGCAACCGATTGGCTGCGTGACGGCACAATTGCGCGGCGACGGGTGCCCAGCATCAACAGCGCCGCAATCACCACAACCGCAATCGCCATCCAAAGCGTCACGTTTGTTACCGTATACCAGGCAATGTGATCACCACCGAACAGCGGCTTCACGATGAATTGGTCCATGGGATGGATCTGGAAACCGGTGCTTGCTTCTTCAGACATCGTTGCCCTCGTTCTTGTCAGGGCGCACGGCCCCGCTGGTTGTTCCGTCTTGCCCTGCGTTCATGGATTGCGCGGTCCGTAACATGGTCCGCACCCCTGCCGCAAAGCCCAGCAACGCAAAGATCACAAGGAAGAGCGGCCGCGTATCGAACACAAAGTCCAACCCGAACCCGATCGACAAGCCCAGCAACATACCTGTCACCAGTTCGATCACCATCCTCCAAGCCATCTCGCCTTGCGAAAATGCCTTGCCGTTCTCGGTTTTCGCCTTTTGCGGCTTCCCCTTCACCTGCGCCAAACGCGCCTCAAGGGCACGCAAACGATCCGGATCAGGCTCTTCCGACATGGTCAGACACCCCTTGAACAGTCGCTGCCTACCTACGCAGAGCCGCGCAATGAGTCAAGCAACCATCCACGAAAGCGCAAACCACGTAACCAATTGTTTCAAAATGAACTTTTACAGACCGTCACAGATTCCACATTCTTCCGCACCGCCCTAAATCCGGAAAACCGCCGGAAGGGCTTATTCAACCATCTGGTTGACGATTGGCAACGATCGCGGCACAACAGCAGCATGACCAAACCGCTCGACGCGACTTTCGCCGCCCTGGCAGATCCAACCCGCCGCTCGATCCTGTCGATGCTGCTCGAAGATGACATGGCTGTGACCGATGTCGCGACCCCGTTTGAAATGTCGCTCGCTGCGATTTCAAAGCACCTGCAAGTGCTCGCCGAAGCCGGACTGATCAGTCAGGAAAAACGAGGGCGTGTGAAATGGTGTAA
>JBFHGI010000479.1:0-2634 GCA_041583175.1 Pseudorhodobacter sp.
AATGGTTACGATGCCTGCCATATCGGTCCGCGCCAGACGGTCAAAGATGATCGTCTCATCCAGACGGTTCAGGAACTCAGGCCGGAAGTGGTTGCGAACCGCCTCCATCACCTGCGCCCGTGCGGGTGCAGGGTCTGCGCCATCCGGCAGTTGCGACAATGCCACCGCCCCAAGGTTTGACGTCAGAATGATCAGCGTTTGCTTGAAGTCCACGGTGCGGCCCTGACCATCGGTCAAAACGCCATCATCCAACACTTGCAGCAGCACGTTGAACACATCCGGATGCGCCTTTTCCACCTCATCGAACAGCACCACCTGATACGGGCGGCGGCGCACGGCTTCGGTCAAAACCCCGCCTTCGTCATAGCCAACATAGCCGGGAGGCGCACCGATCAGGCGGCTAACGGCATGTTTTTCCATGAATTCAGACATATCAATCCGCACCATCGCCTGATCGTCGTCGAACAGATATTCGGCGACAGCCTTGGTCAGTTCGGTTTTACCCACGCCGGTTGGCCCAAGGAACAGGAACGACCCCAAAGGCCGGTTCTCATCATTCAGACCAGCCCGCGCACGACGCACGGCATTGGCAACCGCTTTCAGCGCCTGACCTTGGCCGATGACCCGCTTGCCCAGCTCATCCTCCATCTTCAGCAGCTTGTCACGCTCGCCTTCCAGCATCTTGGTCGTCGGAATACCGGTCCAGCGTTCAACCACCTCGGCGATTTGTTCAGGGCGCACAGCCTCGGATACAAGCGCATCCGACTCTTGCCCTTCGCTTTCCGCCAGCTTCTTTTCCAGCTGCGGGATGATGCCATAAGACAGCTCACCCGCTTTGGCCAGATTGCCTTCGCGTTTGGCCACGTCCAGATCGGCCCGGGCGCGGTCCAGCTTTTCCTTCAGCTCGCGCCCCGATTCCAACTGGTCGCGTTCGGCCTGCCATTTCGCCGTCATGCTATCCGACCGTTCCATTAGATCGGCCAGTTCCTTTTCCAGCTTTTCCAACCGGTCTTTCGAGGCCGCGTCGTCTTCTTTTTTCAACGCCTCGCCTTCAATCTGCAACTGCAAGATCTGGCGGTCCAGCGCGTCCAGTTCCTCGGGCTTGCTGTCCACTTCCATCCGCAAACGGCTGGCGGCTTCGTCCATCAAGTCGATCGCCTTATCCGGCAGGAACCGGTCGGTGATATAGCGGTGCGACAGGGTTGCCGCAGCCACCAAGGCACTATCGGAAATGCGCACGCCGTGGTGCATTTCATACTTGTCCTTGATACCGCGCAGAATAGAGATCGTATCCTCGACAGTCGGTTCCTCAACCATCACTGGTTGGAACCGCCGCGCCAGCGCCGCATCTTTTTCGACATATTTGCGGTACTCGTTCAGGGTCGTTGCGCCCACACAGTGCAATTCACCCCGCGCAAGCGCCGGTTTGATCAAGTTCGCCGCATCCATCGCACCATCGGCCTTCCCAGCGCCGACCAAAGTGTGCATTTCATCAATAAACAGAATGATCTCACCCGAGGCTGCCTCAATTTCCTTAAGAATTGCTTTAAGGCGCTCTTCAAATTCGCCGCGATATTTCGCGCCGGCGATCAGCGCACCCATGTCCAGCGCCATCAGCTTTTTATTGCGCAAGGATTCCGGCACGTCACCGTCAACAATCCGCAAGGCAAGCCCTTCGGCAATCGCGGTTTTACCCACGCCCGGTTCGCCAATCAGCACGGGGTTGTTTTTGGTCCGGCGGCTCAGCACCTGCATCGAGCGGCGGATCTCCTCGTCCCGGCCGATGATCGGGTCGATCTTGCCCTCGCGGGCGGCCTCTGTCAGATCACGGGCATATTTCTTCAAAGCGTCATAGCCACTTTCGGCGCTGGCGCTATCGGCGGTGCGGCCTTTGCGGATGTCATTGATCGCAGCGTTCAGGCTTTGCGCATTCACTTTGCCCGCCAAAAGCGCATCTTTGGCATTCGTGTTGGTCATCGCAAGCGCGACCAGAATCCGTTCGACCGGCACAAAACTGTCGCCCGCCTTTTGGGCCACTTTCTCGGCCTCATCCAGCACGCGCACGGTCGCAGGGTCCATATAGGGTTGCGCATCGCCCGAAACTTTGGACATTTTGCCCATCGCCAGATCAACCGCCTGCACAACCAGCGCAGGATCACCGCCTGCGCGGCGAATCAGGTTGGCCGACATGCCTTGATCATCATCCATCAAGGCCTTTAGCAGATGTTCGGGGGCAAGCCGCTGATGGCTTTCGCGCATTGCAATCGTTTGTGCAGCCTGCAAAAATCCGCGCGACCGCTCTGTGAACTTTTCCATGTTCATAGGTATCTCCTGTAAAAGCTCCCGCCTTTCGGAATGCCCTGTTGCGGCACATCCCAGCTACGGGCCTTGATACCAAATTGGGGGCGCATTCCCGTTGATTCAAGTCAACGTGATGGGCGCAACCTTTAAATTTGGAAACTAAATCTTCATTTCTTCGTTGTTATCTGTAGCACGCCGACCCAACGGCATGTCATGCAAAAGGATGCAACCATGGCCATCACCGCTACCCGCATTGCCGATGTCGCCTATAACGCCGCACGCCGTCATTTTGAGGCGGCGGTAGAGTTTTTCACCCCCGGCCTGCCCGTGCCG
>JBFHGI010000480.1:0-2632 GCA_041583175.1 Pseudorhodobacter sp.
CGATTCCTGCCAGTTGCCGCTGGCTTGTCTCTTTTGCAGCCATGCCGACCAGCGCCATGAAAACCGGAATCAACGGGCCGGAAATGACCAGCACGATCGCCACGGCCCAAGAATGCCAGACTGATAAAGCAAGGATAGCAAGCGGGACCACCATAACCCGTGCGCGCGCCGGAGCGTAGCGGGTGATATAGGTTGCGAGCAGATCCAGCTTTTCACTCGCCAATGCTGCAATCGCCCCTGCGCCACCAAAGGCGCTGTCTTCTGCGCGCGTCGCTTCGACCGAAACCAGATGTGCCCTTGCGGAATGGATCACTTCTTGGGCTACGGCCTGTAGCTGTGCTTCGCTAATGGCGCCCAGCCATGCCCGCAGTACACCGAGAGCCAGAAACGTCAAGGCAACAGCACCGGCAGAGACGGCTTGTCCCGTCAGCAACCCGCCCAGAGCATAGGCAACAGTCGCGGCTTGCGCAGGCCATAGCAATGCCGCCATCACCGACAGAACATTCGCACGACGCAGTTTCGGGGTACCCTGTTCCAGTGCCCTACTTGCGCGCGCGTGGTTATCGGCAGCCTCTGTCGCTCGTCTTTCCGTCACGCTTGGGCCTTTTAACTTGCAGCGCTGAAATGCCTTAGAGCATCTGGATGAAGGGGATTGGAGCGCGGATCAAGTATTGATCGGTTTTCATCAGGGCTCCCCGACTTCTTCTGTGCCAAGCAGAAATGCACCGATGAATGACAAGGGCAGAAGCGGGTCGCGCATCTGCCCTTGCCTTATAGTTTCAATAGTGGCGCATCCTTGCCTTATGGATTGGCAGCGATTGTGGCTTCCAGCCAGGGCAGGTAATTCGAAACGCGGGTATAGGCGGAGAAGGGCGCGCTTTCATTGCAACCTTTGCCGCCAACGCCCGATAGGCCCCAACTGACGACACCGGCTTGAATGAAGCTGCCATCGTTCAGCGAAACCACCAGTGGCCCGCCGCTATCGCCGGAACAAGCGGTCTTGCCGCCTTCGAATGTACCGGAGCACAGCATGTTACCCGACATCGGCGGCTTGACCCCCGCAACCAACGCATCCCAAGCGGAATAGGCAGCCTCATCCGACAGGCCGAAGACCTTGACGGCATAGCCAAAACCCTTAGCGGCCTCTTCAGCGCGGCCTTCCAGCATGGCCTGGTTGCACAGATTGCGGTCCATCATCTGGATCTGGACCTCGTGCAATTGTTCGGGATGCTCGCCGCCTTCGGTCAGGCCCCAGCCTGTCACGGTCGTCGTCACACCGGGCTGGTCAAGATAATCACCAAATTCCGCATCCGGCACTTTGATGGTGGCAAACGGGGCTGTGGGTTTGCGGGCGAGTTTGACCAAGGCGATATCGTTGTCAAACTCGCTGCCGATGTAGTCGGGATGGCGGAAGATCCCTTCGATCGGGACCAGATCGCCGGTGCCATCGGTCAGGCTGTTGGTGCCGACCAGTACCGAAACAGCTTTGGGGTTGATGTCGCGAAAGACGCCTTTGTCATCCGACATATGGATGCAATGCGCGGCGGTCAGCACCCATTGATCCAGCAGCATGGAGCCGCCGCAGAAATGCCCATCGGCCCCCGGCGCACCATTGATCACAAAGCCGACTTGCCACGGATATTCGCCGTTATCGGCAAGTTCCCCGCCGATCACGCGCGCCCCACTTTCCGATTTCGCGGCCTCTTCGGCCCGCGCGGCCTTTTTGCCGCTTTGCGCAAAGGCAAAGGGGGAGGTTGTGGTCGGGTCAACCGCAGGGGCCGAAAAATCCGGTGCGGTTTGGGCCAGAGCAACGCCAGCGCAAAGCAGGCTCGGCAGGGCGGTCGACAAAAGCAGGGTCAAAGGGCGGGTTCGGGTCATCTAAAAAGCTCCTGAGTGATATGTGCAGAAGTGTTGCAAGCTGCGGCATGGGTTTCAAGGGGGGCTGGTTGGCCGCACCAGAACGGGTTGGCGCAGCAAGGTAAGTTCGGGGCGCTTGAGGGTGAAGCTGCGGCTTTGGGTGCCGCTTTCGGGGTCCATCAACCCTGCAATCAGTGACAGGGCTGGCCCTTCACCCCCCACCGCGCGCAAGCGGTCCGGCGTTGCAAGGGCGGACAGATCAGCGCGGGGTTCATCCACTTCGGGCGAGAGGGCCACAATCAGAATCTCCTCGGCGGCAAACCCTGCGGGGTCGGTCGCGTCAATCCGCATTCCGATGCGCGCGCTTTCGCCAAGGGCAAGGCGGTTGGACAGGTTGCGCTGGGGCCAGAGCGGGGTCAGGCTGAAATCCTGTGCCAGATAGAACACCGTCACATCCTGCACCCTGCCTGAGCGGTTTGTTATCGTCAGCCAAAGCTCGTCGCAGCCGTGGACGCCCTGCGCAGGATCGCTTGGCGCAGCTTTGCCAGTGCGGGCACAGCCGTCGCCCACCTGCGCACCGGTTTTGCGCTCATATTCCGTGGCCAGTGGTGGCCCGCCCACCGAGAGCCCGCGGCCTGCGCCCAAGCCTGCCAGCACCGCCCGCATCCGCGTGGCATGGGCGGCGTTTTCCAGCAGGCGCATGGCGGCAGCGGTCATATTCTCGCCGTCCCGCAGCACCGCGCGGGGGGTGGAGCCGTGGCCCTGCGGGTCCAGC
>JBFHGI010000481.1:0-2631 GCA_041583175.1 Pseudorhodobacter sp.
CATCATGCGGCCCCGGTTTCACGACGCTTTGACAAAGGCCGCGCAAATCGGCCCCTTTCTGGCAGCGGACCAACCGCGGCTGTCGCAGGGCATCGCCAGTCACGCTGACAAGCTGCGTGGCGGGGAGGTAACCCGTCGCCAGAAGCGCGCCGATATCGGCAAGGTCTTCGGCATGAATGCTCCAGACAGGGGCATCCGCCTTGGCGGGAAAGTGGCGGTGGATCGAAAAACCGGCCAGTCCTTGCGGGTGCAACTTTCCGACCCGCAAGCGTGTTACCGCAGCCGGCACTTGCCCTGTGAAGGCCTGCCCCTGTGGTTCACAGAGAAAACACTTCGCTGCGCCAAGCAGCGACAAGGCCGCCAGCCCGCGACTGAAATCCTCTTCCCGTCCGGCAATCGCAGCCAAGGGGGGCGGGGCGTCGGGGCTGGTATCGGCGGCCATCACAAAGATCGCGGCAGGCGTTTCGGCTTGCGCGGGCATCCGGCCGAAGGGACGGCTGCGAAAGACCCGCCACAGGCCCGCCGCTTGCAGCAGGCGGCGTAAACCCTCCGGCGTGTTCGCCGCCTCATGCGCCTCGAACCTGTAGCGGTCACCTTCGGCTTCATGGAACAGCACAAGCTGCGACAACTTATGACCGGGGCCTAGCTCGATCCGCGCGACTTGCCCCGCCATCGGCGCGACAAGGGCAATTTCGGGCGCCGAACGCAGGGTCATAAGCGGCTGACCCTGCGCGACCATGGTCCCTTCATCGACCAGAACATCGACCCGCAATGTCTCGTTCACATCGGGGGTCAGCGCAGCCTCCACGGTGATCTGGCTTTCCACACCTTCGGGCACGCGCGGCAAGGTGCTGCGCGGTAGAACCAGACCGTCTGACAGAAGCGAGGCGAACATCTTTTCTCCGTCGTTTCACCCCTCGAACCGGGAGGGGCCGCGACCGCTAAGATTGCGGAAATCCTGTTTAGCGGATAGCATAGGCTTTCGTGGATGTGGAGTCATACCAAACAAGGAGTCGAATCTATGCTATTGAAGAATATAGGTTTATTTAAGATGTATGTTTGTTTGGGCCTGTCTCTGGCAGTCCTGCCAGCCTCCCTTCACGCACAAGATCAAACGAGCAGCACATCGCCCGAAATTGAGGCGATCGCGCAAGAGCTGGAGCTGTTCGTGATGCCGAAATCCGGTCCGTTCCGTCCCGATGAAATCAAGATTGCCAACCAGACGGCGATCACGAATTGGGCGCGGTCCGGGCATTCGGACGCCTCATCCGAAGCCTTTGCGCATTGGAATGCAGAGGGAGAGATTCCCCCGGTTTGCGCGACCTGCCATTCCGGCGCAGGGTTCCGGTCGCTTCACGGGCTTGACGGCAGCGCGGCGGGCCTGCCCGAGAAGCCGGTTCCGACCGGTGGCGTGGTGGATTGTGACACCTGTCACAACCCCAATCTGGGCTCTGTTACCGAAGTCAAATTCCCCAGCGGATTGACGCATCCCATCAGCACAGTGGCCGAGGCCTCTTGCATGACCTGCCACCAAGGGCGCGCCTCGGGGCAGCAGATCACGGCAAAAACCGAGGCTAAAGAGGCAGACATGCCCGATTCGGAACTCAGCTTCATCAACCCGCATTACGCGGTCGCTGCATCGACGTGGTTGGGTGGTTATGCGGGCTCTGGCTATCACTATCCCGACAAGGCCTATTCCGGCCGCTTCTTCCACGCGCGGCCCGTGGACACCTGCGTGTCCTGCCATGAACCACATAGTTTGCAGGTAGCAGAGAATACCTGCCTGACTTGCCACGAAACCGGCACACCCAAGGATATCCGCCTCTCGCGGCTCAGCTATGACGGCAGCGGCGATCTGACCAAAGGCATACGTGCGGATATCGCGGCCAATGCCGAACGCCTGCACAAGCTGCTGATCGAATATGCGAGTGCCGTCGCGGGAACGCCTCTGGTCTATGACAGCCATAGCCATCCCTATTTCTTTGCAGACGCAAACGGGGACGGGCGCGTCGATGAGGCCGGGGGCAAACCTGTGGCCTATAATGCCTGGACCCCGCGCCTTCTGAAAGCCGCTTATAACTGGAAATTCGTCACATCGGACGCAGGCGCCTTTGCCCATAACCCGCATTACGCCCTGGAGCTGCTGCACGATTCGATTGATGACATCGCGCAGCCGCTGGGCCAAAGCGCCGCGACCTGGAATATCCAGCGCTGAATGAACGGCCTGCAAGCGGAGAGCATGGCTTGCAGGCCGCGGTCAGCTTCGGCCCTCGGCGTCAGGTGACCTTGATGCCGTGCAAGCCGTGGCTTGCATCTTTCACGGCGAAAAAGACGCAATCCTCTTCTGACGTGACCCGCCCGTGGTGAATGGTATTGGCGGGTATATAAAGGACGGTGCCGGGCGTCCGCTCATATTCCTTGCCGTCGATCACGACACAGAAGCTGCCCTCAAGCTGGAAGGTCCATTGCTCGTTCGGGTGGGAATGCGGCTCTGATTTCGTTCCGGCCGGCATCCGCATCAGCGCCACGATCATCCGGTCGCCTTCGACACAAGCCCCAAAGGCTGTCGAATAATCCGGCCCGCCCATGATCGGGTCTATTTTCGCGAGTTCAAAGAGATGCTCGCCGGGG
>JBFHGI010000482.1:0-2630 GCA_041583175.1 Pseudorhodobacter sp.
CAGCGTGTAAGGAATGATCAGTTGTTCACGGTCGCCAACCTCGATCCAATAAGGCAGATCGTCGTCATATGTGTCTGAAATCCAGTCAAACCCACCCTCCTCGGCCACAAGGCGAACGGTATTGACAGAGCAGCGGCCCGTATACCAGCCGCGCGGCCTGTCGCCCACCACCTCGGTGTGCAGACGCACAGCCTCGGCGATGGCGGCGCGTTCCTCCGCTTCGGGCATGTCACGGTGTTCGACCCATTTCAAACCATGGCTGGCGATTTCCCAGCCGGCGGATTTCATGGCGGCGACCTGTTCGGGGTTGCGGGCAAGGGCGGTGGCCACGCCATAAATCGTGACAGGGATGTTGCGAGAGGTGAACAGCCGGTGCAACCGCCAGAACCCTGCGCGCGCGCCGTAATCATAAAGCGATTCCATGTTCCAATGCCGTTTGCCCGGCCAAGGTGCGGCCCCCGCGATATCCGACAAGAACGCCTCGGACCCGGCATCGCCGTGCAGGATGTTATTCTCGCCGCCTTCCTCGTAGTTCAGCACCAGAGAAACAGCAATCTTGGCACCACCGGGCCACGCTGCATCCGGCGGCGTCGCACCATAGCCTGTCATATCGCGTGGATATCTGTTCACAAAATTCCCCCATCACGCCTGTGCGTCTGTCTATTACGGAAACACTTGTGCTATTACCAAAAAAAAGCTGAAAGAGTTTTTGCGTAACTTGCAGGTCGCGAGCTGCCTGAAAATAGGGCAGTCTAGGCCAATTCTGCATTTGGAGAGACAGATGAGCGGTGGAAAACTGACGACGCATGTTCTGGATACGGCGCTGGGAAAGCCTGCGGCAGGTGTCAAAATCTCGCTTTTCCGGGTCGCGGACAATGGCTCCGAAAAGATCGCTGAAACGGTGACGAATTCCGATGGGCGGACGGATGCGCCGATGTTGGCCGGGGCCGGGTTGATTGAGGGCACCTATGAGCTTGTCTTCAGCGCCGGTGCCTATTTGCGCAGCAGCGGGCAGGCTTCGGGCGAGGTTCTGTTCCTTGATGAAATCCCGATCCGCTTTGGCGTACCGGATGCGGGTGCGCATTACCATGTGCCGCTGCTGATCTCTCCCTTCGCCTATTCGACCTACCGGGGCAGCTAGGGCGCAGGGCAGATTTAGAACCATTCCAAACCTTGACTTGTCGGCGCAGCGGGCGCATATCTGACTGGAACAGTCGGAGATAGAAAATGTTCATCCAGACAGAATCCACGCCAAACCCGGCGACCCTGAAGTTCCTGCCCGGTCAGTCGGTGCTCGAGATGGGGACCGCTGATTTTCCTTCTGCCGAAGCGGCGGAAAAGTCACCCCTCGCCCGGCGTATCTTTGCGACCGGGGATGTTGCGGGCGTCTTCTTTGGCAATGATTTCGTGACCGTCACCAAATCGGATGCGGCGGAATGGGACCATATCAAACCGGCCATTCTGGGCGCGATCATGGAGCATTACCAGTCTGGCGCGCCGGTGATCGAGGGTGAGCAAGCCGCGTCCGGCCATGCCGAGCATTCCGGCGAAGACAGCGATATCGTCGCCCAGATCAAAGAGTTGCTGGACACCCGCGTCCGCCCTGCCGTGGCGCAGGATGGGGGCGACATCACCTTCCACGGCTTTGACCGCGGTGTGGTCTACCTGCACATGCAAGGGGCCTGTGCGGGTTGCCCGTCTTCGACCCTGACGTTGAAGATGGGGATTGAGAACCTGCTGCGGCACTATATCCCCGAGGTGCTGGAGGTTCGGCCCGTTGCCGCCTGAAAAGCCCCTTTTGGCCTTCGATACAACGGCCGCGCATTGCGCGGCCGCTTTGCTGTTGGAGGGTCGCTGTATTGCCACCGCCCGCGAGGAAATGGCCAAAGGCCAAGCCGAACGCTTGATGCCGATGATCGAAGAAATGCTTGCAGAAGCCGGGTTTTCATGGCCCGACCTTGGCGGGATTGCGGTGGGGACCGGACCTGGCAACTTCACAGGCATCCGCATTTCAGTTGCGGCGGCGCGTGGTTTGGCCTTGGGGCTGGGGGTCAAAGCCGTTGGCGTGACAGGGCTGGAGGTGCTGGCCTTCGAGGCCAAGGGACACTGCCGCGTGGCGTTGCCCGCCTCTCGCGGGGCGGTCTATGTGCAGGATTTCAATGACGGAACCGCAACGGGCGTCCCGTTCGAAGCAAAGCCGGATGAGCCGATGCTGTGGCCCAATGATCCTAGCGTCACGCTGATCGGGGATTGGCCGGACCTGCCCGCGGGCACGCCGAACGCTGTACTGCGCCCCGATGCAATCAGCCGCCTGCAGGCTTTGGCGTACATCGGTGCGCGGCATGTGGCCGAAGGCGCGCCACCGCCTTCCCCCTCATATCTACGCGCCGCCGATGCTGCTCCCGCAAGCGATCCGCCCCCCCTAATTCTGGACGAACCGGCATGACGCCAGCCGCCCTTGCCGCCTTGCATGCCGCTGCCTTCACCACCCCGCGCCCCTGGTCCGAAGCTGAGTTTGCGTCACTCTTGAGCGGAACGGGCGTTTTTTTACTAGGTGATGATCGCGGCTTCGTGCTGGGTCGCGCCATCGCCGGCGAGGCCGAAGTGCTGACCCTCGCCGTGGCCCCCGC
>JBFHGI010000483.1:0-2629 GCA_041583175.1 Pseudorhodobacter sp.
CAGAATCTGCCGGAAGCTGCGCCCGTCCAGACTAGCATGCGAAAACGTCCAGATCAGGGTGGCGCGGCGCGGGCCATGGCGTAACCAGAGCAAGCGCCAGCCGTCGGACTTTGCCAGATCGACACCCTGCGCGCGGTCATCCTGCAAGAATCGCGCCAAGGCCGCCTCGAGGGCTGGCCGATCGGTCCAATCCTCCACGCGCATCGGCGGGGCGAAAGCGGGTTCCACCCTTTGTTCCATGCGGCCTGCCGCCCCTTGGCGGAAGGTCAGCCGCAATGCCGGATGGCGGGCAATCGCCGCTGCCCAAGCCGCGCGCATCGCCGCCTCGTCACAACGGTCATCATCCAGATGGATGACCACCTGTTCCAGATTGACCGAAGGGTCATTGCTGGCCAGCACCTCATAGATCATGCCCGCCTGCACCGGGGTCAGGGCAAAGCCGAGATCAGGGAGCATTGGGGTGTCTGGTTGGCTCATTGCGCCCCCCCGCCGTGGAAACCACCGCCCGAGCCGGGAAACAGGAGGTGCACATGCGCCCAGTTCACCCAGATCGCGAACAGGCCAAGGCATAGGGCCAAGGCCAGGAACACCATGTCATGCTTGCGATCCCATACCTTATGCCGCCAAGCCAGTCGCGCGATGATCGGGACATATAGCAAGATCCCGATCGCCTGCCCGAGCAAGGCACCGGCAAGCCCCATGAAATAGGCGCCGATCAGGAAGCCAGCCGTTTGCAGCGTGGCCTTCGCAAGGCTCACCCGGAAAAACCCGCGCGAATCCCCGCTTGCCAAGGCGGCTTGATCATAGGTCAGGAAAACGACCGCAATCATCTGCACCGCGCTGATGGCCACCATGACCCCGCCCGCCGAGGCATAGCGGTCGTCATACAGCAGTTCGACAATGAAAGGCCCCGCAAGCGACAGCAGGCAGAGGCCCGAAATCAGCCCCCCCGTCAGGAAATACCGCACCCGCATCAGCCGCGCGGCAGCCGCATCCGCGACCCCTTCGGCATGTTCGCGGTAAACCGGAATAAGCACCCGCGCCGTGACGGCAGAGCCGAGCATGATCGGGAACATCGCCAGAAACGCGCCGATGTTGTAGATGCCAAGCCCGTCGATCGACAGGAATTTCCCCAGAACCGCGCGGTCGCCCTGGGACACCAGAAAACCGCAGACCGAGGACAGGAAAATCCAGAACCCGAATTTCAACAGTTCCGACCCTGCCTCCGGTTCCCAGCGCAGCCGGTTGCGGTGGCCCGGCATCATCAGCGTCAGCAAGGCAAGGCGCAGCGCCGCTGTCACCACGCCGCCCAAAGCCAAGGCCCAGACTGACCGCGTCACCGCCGCCAGCACCAGCATAACGATAATCCCGATCAGCGTCGCGCAAAGGTCCAGCACGGACAGGCGGCCCAGCAGCAGATGCCGGTTTGCGGTATCGACCCGAGTCGGCTCGAACCCCGCAAACAGCAGCGATAGGCTGGCCACGGGCAGCAGCCAGCCAATCATCGGCTGGTCGTAAAACAGCGCCGCCGGATAGGCCAAGGCGCAGGCCGCCAGCCACAGGATCACACCGCGCGCGATCTGGATCGTCCAGGCCGTGTCGAGAAAATCTGCATCATCCCCGCGTTTGCTTTGCATGATCGCGGGGCCGACACCCATATCGGAAAACAGCGTCAGGCCGACCAGCAGCACCGTAACCAAAGCCATGATGCCGAAAGCCTCGGGGAACAGCAGCCGCGTCAGGATAAGGTTGGACCCAAGCCGGAACCCTTGTGCCGCCACGAAGGATAGTGCCGTCCATGCCGAACCGCGTGCCGCACGCGACATGATCCCCGAGGTTGGTGGCTGATAGCCCAAAGGCGCGTCACTCATCTTTCAATTAGCCTCAAAACTTCACCCGGCGGCCATGCCTTCCGACAGCCCGGCCCAAGACTGGCCAGACCGCAACACGACCCCACAGCCACCGTCATGCCCTGCCGATGTGGCGATATCATGGCTTCAGCGAAAACGCCCAAGGAAAATTGACCATGAAAAAGGGGCCGGACGCAATTGCGCCGGCCCCGGAAACCTGTGTCGCCTACCCTGCGTCAGAATTCGACGACGGCGCGGATGGATTCACCCTTGTGCATCAATTCAAACCCTTCGTTGATCTGATCCAGCGTCAGCTTGTGGGTGATCATCGGATCAATCTCGATCTTGCCATTCATGTACCAATCCACGATTTTCGGTACATCGGTCCGCCCCTTGGCGCCGCCAAAGGCCGTGCCGCGCCAGACGCGACCCGTGACCAATTGGAACGGCCGGGTCGAGATTTCCGCCCCTGCCGGTGCCACCCCGATGATGATGCTTTCGCCCCAACCCTTGTGCGCGGCCTCCAGCGCTGTGCGCATCACCTTGGTGTTGCCGGTAGCGTCAAAGGTATAATCGGCACCGCCCTTGGTCAGTTCGACCAGATGCGCCACCATATCTCCTTCGACCTTCGTCGGGTTCACAAAATCGGTCATGCCGAAATAGCGCGCAATCTCTTCCTTGCTGTCATTGAGGTCCACACCGACGATCTGGTCCGCCCCGGCCATGCGCAACCCTTGGATCACGTTCAGCCCGATGCCGCCCAGACCAAAGACCACACA
>JBFHGI010000484.1:0-2629 GCA_041583175.1 Pseudorhodobacter sp.
GTGGCCGAAAAGAACGCCCGCTTTGGGCGTCACTCGCACAAGGCAAGTGCGATGCCTATAACCCCCAAGAGAACAGATATCAGTGCAGTATCCGTCCGGTTGAGGCGCGGTTTCAGGCGATTTCGGCCTGCCAATTCCATGGCATGAGTTCGTCGATGCGATTGATCTTGTGATCGGGGAGTCGCTGGAGAACCCATGTGAGCCATGTCTCGGGATCGACGTTGTTCAGCTTGCAGGTTTCCATGAGCGTGTAGGCGATGGCGGCCGCCTTCCCGCCACCGACGGACCCCATGAACAGGTAATTTTTTCTGCCCAATGCTATGGGCCGGATCGACCGCTCACAGGTATTGTTGTCCAGCTCGAGACGCCCGTCGCTGAGATAGCCGCGGGCTTTTGGCATGCGGTTTAATGCATAACGGATCGCTTCAGCCAGCTTGGTTTTTCCGGAGATCTTGCGCAGTTGCGTCTGCAGCCAAAGCTCCAAGTCATCGAAGACCGGCTTGGCTTTGGCCTGCCGCAGGGCCACGCGCTCTTCCGGGGATTTCCCCCCCGCTTCCTTCTCGACAGCGTAGAGTTCTGCGATTTGCTTGATCGCCTGTTGGGCAATGGGAGAGCCGGTGCGCTCGACCTCATCGACAAATTTGCGGCGCACATGGACCATGCAGGCCTGTTCGTCAGCCTTGCCCACGCCGAACAGGCCATTGAACCCTGCAAAGCCATCGGCATGGACTGTGCCGGTATAGCCCGCGAGATGGTTGGCGGGGTGCTCGCCTTTTCGATCGACGCTGAACTGATACCAAGCGCAGGGGGGCGATGCCCCGCACCACGGGCGTTCGTCTCGGACATAGCTCCAAAGCCGGGCCGTTTTGGTCTTTGTGGTGTTGGCGCGCACCTGCAGCTTGACGGGTGTGTCGTCCGCAAACAGGGCTGGCCCCGCCCGAACCAGTTTGCCGATATGCTCGGCCAGAGGCTCCAGCAGGGCCGTCGTGCGCCCAACCCAGTCGCTGAGCGTGGAGCGGTGCAAATCGACCCCTTCACGTGCATAGATCTTGGATTGCCGTTCAAGCGGCAGGTGATCGCAATATTTGCCGACCAACATGTGTGACACGAGGCCGGGCCCGGGCCGTCCGCGTTCAATCAGGCGGGACGGCAGCGGGGCTTGGGCGAAGGCTTCACAGCAGGTGCAGGCCATGCGGGGGCGGATGAACCGGCGCACGACGAAGTGACCTGGGATGTAAACCAGCTCTTGGGTGATATCCTCGCCCACCTGGCGCAGGGTGCCGCCGCATCCGGCGCATGCCTCACCGGGTGACAGGATTTCATCGTGCCGATCCAGATGATCTGGCAGTGGCTTGCGGCTATGTTGACGTTTGGCCGTAGGGTCTTCGTCACCGGGCGATGGCCCGGCCTGCTGCGCGTCTGCAGCCTGCGCGATCTCATCGTCTTCCGACAGATCGAGCGCCAACTGGTCCATCGCCTCTGACTTCGCCCCGAAGCGCGCCTTGCGGTGACCATGAAGTTCAGCCTTCAGCTTCTCGATCTGATAGGCTTGGGACTGGATGTGCTGGGCCATCTGCACGCTGATCGCGCGCAGCTCATCAGGATCTTCGGGCAGGGATTTGAAGGCCTCCAGCATGGCACAATTTATACCGGATCGCCTCTTATGAGGGAACGCAAAACTGCGCTAAATCCTATGTTTTGTTGGTAATTTATGTCACCCGGCAACCAGCGGTCGCCAGGTCTTCTGCGGTGTCCGCCAGTCGATCCCTTCGAGCAACATCGATAGCTGCGACGGGCTCAGGCTGACCTTGCCTTCCTTGACTGCAGGCCAAACAAACCGGCCCCGTTCCAGGCGCTTGGTGAACAGGCAAGCCCCTTGGCTATCCCACCAGATGATCTTCAAAAGATCACCCCGGCGACCACGGAAGACGAACATATGGCCCGAATATGGATCCTCGGCGAGAACCTGTTCGGCCTGTGCCGCCAGCGTATTGAAACCGCGCCGCATGTCCGTGACGCCGGCCGCCAGCCAAACCCGCGTATTGCTTGGCACCGGGATCATTGTGCCAGTGCCTCAACTATCGCCACGATCGCTGACAGCGCGGTGGAACCCTCCAGCAATATCCGCCGACCATCCGACAACGTGATGTCCACACGCTGCGCGGTGACGAAACCTGTCGAAGAGGTGGGCAAAACGGGTGCTGCTGGGATAGGCTCCATGCCCGCAACCTCGACTGGAAGAAAGGTTGCCCCTTCTGGCACCGACAAATCCGCAGCCTGATCCTCTGATGCAAACCGAGGATCGCGAAGCCATTTATGGATCAGGTTGGTGTTCATCGCGTAGCGCCGCGCAACCTGCGCAACCGAGACACCGCAAACCCGCGCCTGCGTGCAGATCGACAGTTTCTCCTCGTCTGACCAGACCCGCTTCTTCTGGCCCTTCTTGCCCGCCATCGCCCACCTCAAGATGTCCACTATCGATGGTGGACATCTAGCAGGCACTCCATCTCCCCGTCAGAGCGCCGACACCGGACGGATACGATTTTCGTGTCAGATTGACCCATTTTTTCATTTGGCGCTGAGCCCTCTGCAACATGATAATCTCATGAAAAGGCGACGAAATTCTTGA
>JBFHGI010000485.1:0-2629 GCA_041583175.1 Pseudorhodobacter sp.
GCCATATGCCGCCTTGACCCACAGCAAAAGTCCAAGGCCGGGGGTAGACGAGCGCGGGTCTTGAATCACGATTTTCAGATCTGACGCGGCCAAAGCCTCAAAACTGGTGGGCGGGGTGGCCAGCTTGGTGTTGTCATAGACAAAGGCGAAATAGCCCCAGTCATAGGGCAGGAAGATCGGGTCATCGAAGGGCACCGGCAGATCATTTCCGCCCGTCTGCCCATGCGGTGCAAACAGGCCCGTAGCTGCGGCCTGCGCGGTCAGGTTGGTGTCCAGCCCCAAGACCACCGAGGCCTCGGAATTTGCGCCTTCAAGCTGCACGCGCGCCAGTAGCTCTGCCCCATCGCCCACAGCGGAAAACACCAGATCGCAGGCACAAACCGCCTCGAACGCGGTTTCAATCGCAGGGCCGGGGCCCCATTCCGAGGTAAAGCTGTCATAGGTCAGCACGTTCAGCACCGGCGTCTGTGCCTGCGCGGCGGTTGTGAGCAGCGCGAGCGCCACGGCAAGGGAAAATCGGTTCATCATAGGCTCCATCATTTCAGGGCTGTGTTACTGGCTCAACGCGCGCTGCCATTCGGCGACGGCGGTATCGCGCAGGGCGGCCACATCGGACTCGGAATAGAACAGGGATTTCGGCGGCAGGTTCAGCTTGGCAAATTCGGGCGGCATCAGGCCCGCATCCAGCTTGACCGGAAAGCCGAAATTCACGCGCGGGATCATTTCCTGAAAGGTTTCGGACAGGATGAAATCCATGAAAGCTTGCGCCAGTTCGGGCTGATCGCTGCCTGCGATCTGGCCCACCACTTCGGCGGTGAAATAATGGCCTTCGTCAAAGATCGCGGCGACTTTGGTTTCATCCTTCTCGACGATAAGGTGATAGGCGGGCGAGGTGATGTAGGACATCACCAGATCAGCCTCGCCCCGCGTGAACAACCCGTAAGCCTCCGACCAGCCCTTGGTCACGGTCAGGATGCGAGGGGCAAGGCGGCGCCAGTAATCCTCGGCCTGATCGCCGTAAACCGACTTGACCCACAGCACCAAGGCCAGCCCCGCACCCGATGAGCGCGGGTCCTGAATCACGATTTTCACGTCTTCGGGCAGTGCCGCCAGCGATTCGAAATCATGCGGCGGGGTGGCCAGTTTGGAGTTGTCATAGATGAAAGCCGTATCGCCGTAATTGAAAGGCAAGAAGGTTTCATCCGTCCAATCCACCGGCAAAGACAAAGTGGAAAGGTCCTGATTATGCGGGCCGAACAGCCCGGTTTCGCGCGCGCGCAGGGTTTCATCCGTGGAGATACCGATAACCACATCAGCCTCGGTCTTGGCGCCTTCCAGCATCAGGCTGGGGATCAGATCGGTGGTGCGATATTGCAGATCGCAGCCGCAAACCGCCTCGAACGCGGTTTCAATCGCAGGCCCCGGCCCCCATTCCGACGCAAAGGAGGTAGAGGAATAGACGGTCAGCACAGGCAGATCAGCCAGTGCGGGCGTCGCAAACAGGGATAAAGTGATAAGTCGTTTCAGCATGGCTCTCTCCAAAAACGACGGCAAGAAGTCGGGATGGATCATTCCATGCACCTTCCCTCCGCCGGTCCTAACCGGTTCAGGTTCAACGGGTCTTTGGCTTTTGCCAGATCTCAGCCCTACACAGGGCCCCCCGAGGTAAGCAGCAACTTAGCGTCTATCGTGGCAGAGGCAAGGGCTTATGCACGCCCCACGGCATAGCGAGAGGAAACGAGGCCGGAGGGAAAGCTGCGGCTCTCAAGCAGGGTCAGCGGCACGTCAGCCTCTGCCGCGCCAAAAAGCGGGCGGCCCTGCCCCAACAACAGCGGCACCTGAGTCAGCGTGATTTCAGCCAGAAGCCCGGCACCCAGAACCGAGCGGATGACCTGCCCGCCATCGACATAGGCATTCCGCCAGCCCTCATCCGCCAGCGCCGCAATCAGCTCTGCCATATCCATATCGGTGATCGCCACATGGTCGGCCAGACTGTCGGGAATATCATCCACCGTCAGGCTCTGGCTCAGCACAATCACAGGCAGCGTATAGGGCCAATGGCCAAAACCAAGCACGGTTTCATAGGTCCCGCGCCCCATGATGATGCCATCCATCCGCGCGATGAAGGCGTCATAGCCGTGATCCTCCTCCGCCGCGTTGAAAGGTTCCAACCAGTCCAGACTGCCATCCGGGCGGGCGATGAAACCATCAAGGCTGGCAGCAACGAAGGCGTGGCACAAAAGCGGCATGGCACTGGGCTTTCGGGTAAAGAGGACGGGGGAAACGCAAAAGGCCCCGCCGGAAACGGGCGGGGCCTCTGCTTAGTGCAACACGGAAATCAACCGTGCTTTTTCTTCGGGCCTTTGACGGCAGACCAGACGCGCTTGTTGGTCAGGTACAGCAGAACCGACAGGATCGTGAGGAAGATCACAGCGGTAAAGCCAGCTTGCTTGCGCGCCATCATCTTCGGCTCTGCGGTCCACATCAGGAAGGCAGTCACGTCTTCGGCAAGGTGGTGCAGGCTGTTATCGTGGCCGTCCTGATATTCCACCAACTCGTCCGAAAGCGGCGGGGCCATAGCGATCCAGCCACCGGGGAACGCGGTGTTGCCGTAGAAGGTGGTTCCCGC
>JBFHGI010000486.1:0-2626 GCA_041583175.1 Pseudorhodobacter sp.
CCATATGCTCGGGCTGTTCCATGGGCGCCCCGGCGCGCGGGCCTGGCGGCGGGTGCTATCCGAAGGCGCAACCCGCGACGGGGCAGGGCTTGCCCTGTTCGACGCAGCATTGGCGGAAGTGACCAGTCAGAGACAGGTGGCTTGACTGGGCAGGTTTTCCTGCGCTCGGCTCTGGTACTTCGCGCGGCTGCGGGCTAAGTGTCTGCGGACTCTCCTGAAATAAAGGCCGATCCCATGCCAGATTTTTCGATGCTACTTCCGATGATTGCCTTGCTTGTGGTGATCGGCGCATTCGCCGGTGTGATTGCGGGGCTGCTGGGGGTTGGCGGTGGGATCGTCCTTGTACCTTCGTTCTTCTATGCGTTCAGCTATCTTGGGTATGGCGGGCCGGAGCTGATGCAAGTCTGCCTTGCGACATCGCTTGCGACAATCATTGTCACCTCGGCCCGTTCTGTCATGGCGCATAACAAGAAGGGCGCAGTGGATTGGGAGGTCTTGCGCGGTTGGTGGCCCTTTATCGCGACGGGGGCGATTGCGGGGATGCTGGTGGCCTCGAGCCTCCGTTCCACGACATTGCAGATCATCTTCGGGGTGCTGGCCCTGATCGCGGGGCTCTATATGGCTTTCGGCAAATCGCATTGGCGCTTGGGCCAGGCGATGCCGCATGGCCCGAAACGCGCGGGTATCGGCACTGCAGTCGGGTTCTTTTCGGTGTTGATGGGGATCGGGGGCGGCTCTTTCGGGGTGCCGGTCATGAGCCTTTATAACATGAGCATCCATCGGGCCGTTGCGACCGCAGCAGGCTTTGGCATCATCATCGCCGTGCCTTCGGTGATCGGCTTTCTGCTGGTCGATATCGAGACGCCGCCGCCCTATACCATCGGCGCCATCAACCTGCCCGCTTTCGGCTTGATCATCGCGATGACCTTGCTGACAGCCCCGCTTGGCGTCAAGCTGGCGCATACGATGGACCCGGCACCGCTGAAACGGGTGTTTGCAGTGTTCATCACACTGGTTGCCTTGAACATGCTGCGTAAGGTCTTCTTCGGCTGACCCGCTCGGGACAGGCGCAAGAGAACTAAGGGCGGTTGGTCCGGGCCGCGCGCCCGCCGCGGCGCTTGGTCAACTGACCGGCGCGGGCGGGCAGCTCTTCCATGACTGCGCGCCGTTCTTCGGGCGTCATCCGGGACCATGCACCGATTTCGTCAATGCTGCGATAGCAACCCACACACAACCGGGCTTCGGGATGCACCACACAAAGCTTGACGCAGGGGCTTTCAACTTCGTCGCGTTTCCAGATGTCATCCGCCACTTGTCGCCCCCCGTGAAGCCTCGCGTGCGATATGCGCCAAACGGTCAAGCGCACCTTGCAAGATATATCCTGCGGCGACGTGATCAATAAGCTCTTTGCGACGCTTGCGCGACGTATCCGCCTCGATCAATGCACGTTCGGCAGCAACAGTCGAAAGCCGCTCGTCCCAATAGGCAAGGGGCAGGGGGGTCAACCGCGCGAGATTGCGCGCAAAGGACCGCGTCGCCTGCGCGCGCGGCCCTTCCGAGCCGTCCATATTGCGCGGCAAGCCCAGAACCATGCCAACAACCTCGCGTTCCGTCAGCAGCTTGATCAAGGCTTCGGCATCCACGGTGAATTTCACGCGCCGGATGGTCAGCACCGGTGTCGCAACCCCGCGCAGGCGGTCCGAAATAGCGACTCCGATGGTTTTATCGCCAAAGTCCAAGCCCGCCACTGCACCCATTTTCGGCAGCACAGCGGCAAATTCCTCCATCGCCTCAAACTGGCTCATGGTGTGATACCGGCCTGTACGGCGGCTTCCTTCAACCCGCTCAGCTCCACCGTGCGGCCCTCAAACCTCTGTTGCGCTTCGGCATAGATGGCGGCGGCACGCTCCGTTTCGCCCAAATTTCCTAGCGCGGTGATCAGCCGGGCCCATTCCTCTGCCGTGCCGCCCTCTGTGGCCAAGCGGTCGTTAAACCCTTCCACCATGCCGCGGATCATCGCCTGACGCTCTTCGGGGGACATGTCTTCGGCAGCTTCGATCGCTGCGGCATCCGGCCCGCGCAGCGTTGTAGTCTCCGGCACCTCATAGCGCACCCCCGCAACATCGGCGAGGCTGGCAATCCGTGCCCGCACTTCGGGCTTCCACGGGCTGGTTTCAGGCGCGCTCTCCATCACCTCGCGCCAGTAGCGGAAGGCAAGATCATAGCGCCCCACCTGCATGTTCAGAATCCCGGTAAAGAACAGCGCCGTATCGTCTTTCGGGTTGCTTTGTAGGACCTTGGCAAACAGGGCTTCCGCTTCCGGGGAAACCTGCCCATCGGCAGCCTGTACCATCAAGGTCGCCTGCGTCAGCAAATCGCTATCCTCGGCAGCATCGCCTTTCAACGCGATGACCCGCGCCTGCGCCTTGTAGGCGGCCGTCAGATTGCCAAGATTGGCCTCGTTGCGCGCCAAAAGCTGCTGGCCCTGCAAATCATCGGGGCGTCTGGCAACCGCATCGCGCAGCTTTTCCACCAGTTCCATGAACCCCGGATCAACCGCTTGCAGGGGCGGGCGCGGCGGCAAGGCAGATTCCAGCGTGGCCTGATCGGGACGGGCTGCGCGGCG
>JBFHGI010000487.1:0-2623 GCA_041583175.1 Pseudorhodobacter sp.
CCCGGCCGCTCTACATAGCGGGCGTCATCGCCCAGCAGCCGCAAGGAAAAGGCGCGGCGGCGCTGTGTCGCGTTATTGCCTCTCGCGCCATGCAGGATGCCGTAATTGAAAGCCACGGCATCGCCCGGCTCCATCACCCATTCCCGGATATCCATGCCTTCGGCATCCGGGTCCGGCACGGGCATGTAGTTTTCAGGGTCAGGGTAAAAGTTGGTTTCGGACAGCCAGCGTGTCGGCAACACCTGCTTTTCCCAAAGGTGAGAACCTGCGACACAGCGCAAAGACGCCTCTGTCACCGGATCGAGCGGTGACCAGAAGCTGACATTCTGGAGACCATCGACGAAGTAATAGGGACCATCCTGATGCCACGGTGTCGGCTTGGAGGTGCCCGGCTCTTTCACAAGCACATGATCGTGAAACATTTGGACGCGATCGGACCGCATCAAATCGGCGGCCACGGCAGCGGCGGGGGACTCTCGGACGACCTGTTCAAATTCAGGAATGCGCTGCCAGTTGCAGTAATCGTCGAAAAAGCGGCCTGCCTCGCCGGGCTTCAGGTTTTCGGCAGCATATTCGCCGGGCTCTGCCATGTTCCGCTCCACCCCTTTGCGCAGGGTGTCAACGTGATCAGCAAACAGACCTTTGATCATGACAACACCGTCACGCTGGAATGTCTCTATGTCGTGTGGTGTCAAAAGGGGGTGGACCATCGCGCATCCTTTCTTGGTTTCCACCAAATTGACCGCGATGCCCGCAAAGTTCAAATGCGTTTTGTCACGGGGCGAGCTTGCGCAGACTTTGCGTCAGGTGCGCTGCAAATGCGGTCGCCGCAGGGGAAAGCGATCTGTCAGCCCGATAGATGAGTTGAACTTCGCGACTCATCACGGGGCCACTCAGGCTATGGGCTGTAACGCCGCGTCCTTGCCATGCGCGCGCATAGCCCGGCAGGATTGCAACGCCCAAGCCAACCTCTACCAGCGCCAGCGCGGTTGCAATTTGTTCAACCTCAAAGGCAGGAGCGAGATGAAGGCCCGCCGCCTCAAGCCCCACTGTAACCGGAAGACGCAGTGCCGACGCCTGCGACATGACGATGATCGGGAAGCCCGCAACATGGGCCAGCGACAAGGGGCTTGGCATCGGCGTGCCGGTCTTTGCAAAGCACATCATTTCATCGCGCAAGACGACGCGGCTGCCCAAATCAGCCTTGCCGGACGGAAACGTGCCAAGGCCAAGATCCGCTTGCCCGCTTGCCACCCGCGCCATGATCTGGGCCGTCGTCGTGTCGATCAACTCTAGTGTCAGGTCCGGATAGCGTTCCTTGAAAGCCGACCAAGCCCGGGGCAGCACGGTCGCAGCCAGAAAAGGCGGTGCGGCCAGCCGTAAATATCCTTTACGCAAGGCGCTTTGGTCTTTCGCTTCGGACACCGCCAGATCAAGCGTTTCCATGCTTTTCAGGGCCCCATCGCGGAATGCCTCGCCGGCCGCCGTCAACATGACGCGGCGCGTGGTCCGGTCGAACAGGCGCAAGTCCAAAATGCCCTCAATCTCGCGGATGGCTTGGCTGATGCCGGGTTGCGTCATGCCGATTTGTGCTGCGGCCCGTGAAAAGTTGCCCGCCTCTGCCACGGCAAGGAAAGCTTCGATCTGGCGGAGGTTGGGGCGCATTATTCATACCTGTAGCTTATCAATTAATAAGATATAGCTGAATTGCCGAATATGTCACCTGATGTTCATATGAATGCAGTTGGGGGCACGTCTCATGGATGGTTCAGTGCGCGACGCACTTCAAAAGAACAGTTGGATGGGGCGCGCGATGCCGCGGCGCGAGGATAACCGTTTGCTGCGTGGACAAGGCTTGTTTGTCGATGATCTTCAGGTAAAGGACTGCCTGTTTCTGGAAGTGCTGCGTAGCCCCTATCCTGCGGGTCGGATTACCCAGCTTGACGTAGCAGAGGCGGCGCAGATGGATGGCGTGGTCGCGGTCTTTTCCGCCGCTGATCTTGGCATCGCCAAGGACGCTGCGGTCAACCCGTTGCTGCCCGATGCCGAACGTGCGGTGATGGAGCCGCTGGCTGCGGGTGTTGTGCGGGCGGCGGGCCAGCCCGTCGTTGCCATCGTTGCCACCAGTCGCGAGATCGCGCGGGATGCGATGGAGGCGATCTGGCTGGAAGTTGACGACACCCCGGTCCCGCAGCGGGCGCACATCAAGGCGCATTGGGGACAAACCCTTCCCGCCTTTGAAGATCCGGTTTCGGCACGTGTTGACCATGCGCTTGTCGCCCCGTTCGCGATGGAGCCGCGGGCGAGTTTCGCGATGCCAGAGGCGGGCGGGCTTGCCGTATGGCTTTCCACCCAGACGCCGCAGCGCGGGCGGGACGATCTTTGTGCCATGCTGGGGCTGACGCGCGATGCTGTGCGGGTGATTGCGCCAGATGTGGGCGGAGCTTTCGGCGGCAAAGCCTCGCTGATGCCCGAAGATTTCCTGACCGCCTTCGCCGCGTATAAACTGCAGCGCCCCGTGAAATGGACCGCGACGCGGTCGGACGAATTTTTGGCAGCGACCCAAGGGCGCGGTGCCAGAAGCCACGCGGAACTGGAGGTTGACGCAACCGGTCGGGCCACC
>JBFHGI010000488.1:0-2620 GCA_041583175.1 Pseudorhodobacter sp.
CCGTCTGGGGGTATCTGTTCTTTGGCAACCTGCCCGACCGCTGGACGATCACCGGTGCGCTTGTGATCGTGGCGGCGGGCCTTTATGTCTGGCATCGGGAAACCCGCGCGGCGCGGGTACAAGACCGGACGGGCTGATGGCAGAAGAGAAGAAAAGCGGAACCGAGCGCCTGCGCAATCTTTTGCTGCGGGGATTGATCGGGCTGTTGCTGGCCTTGCCCTACCGGATAAGGGTACCCTTATGCGGCTGGGTGATGGCCTATGTCATCGCGCCGATCGCAGGATATGACAAGCGCGTGCGTGACAACCTTGCCCTGATCATGCCAGACCTTCCCGAGGCAGAGGTGCGCCGCCTGATGCGCGCGGTGCCGCGCAATGTCGGCCGCACCCTGATCGAGATCTATTCCGGCGCCGAATTTGTCGCCCGCGCCACGGCAGAACCCTTGAAAGGCGAAGGGCTTGCCGCCTTGGACGAGGCCCATGCGAATGGGCGGCCTGTCATTCTGGTCACCGGCCATTTCGGCAATTATGATGCCAGCCGCGCCGCCTTAATCGCGCGCGGATACCGTGTCGGGGCGCTATATCGTCCGATGGGCGATGTGGATTTCAACGCGCATTACGTCAAAGCCATTTCACAGATCGGCACGCCGGTCTTTCCGCGCGGGCGGGCGGGACTCGGCGATATGGTACGTTTCTTGCGCTCCGGCGGCATGCTCGGGTTGTTGATGGATCAGCATATGGGCCATGGCGCGCCGCTGACGTTTTTCGGACACCCCGCCATGACGGCCCTTTCGGCGGCAGAGCTGGCCTTGAAATATGACGCGCTGGTGGTGCCGACCTATGCCGTGCGCCGCGAGGGAGGCTTGGATTTTGATATCATCATCGAGCCGCCCATTCCGCATGGCTCCGCCGAGGATATGACGCAGGCGCTTAACGATTCACTGGAACGGCTGGTGCGTCAGCATCTGGATCAATGGTTCTGGATTCACCGCCGTTGGAAATAACGCGCGGCGGATGTCTCGGGCCTTAGCGTAAAACGGCAGCTGCCAGAATTTCGGCAGGGCCATCAACCTGCAAGATCACGGCAATCGGCGCCGTGCCCGTTGTCTCTGCCTGCAAAAGCAGAGGGCTACGCCCGTCCCACTTGCCGATCACCTGCCATGACCTGACGATATTATGATAGGTAATGGTTTTGCCGGCATTCTCACCGCGTTTGATGACAACGGATTCCGACGGCGTAAACCGCACAAGCTGCACGCGGATCGGGCCGCTTTCGCTTGCGACAGGCTCGGCGCGGATGGTCAGCGTATTGCCTGACCGTTCCAGACGCAGAACATCATTCTGGGCTTTGCCGACATGTTGGCGAATGGCCTCATCCACTTCGCCCCCCCGGTTTCCGACCAACCGCGCCTGACCCTGGATCACCATTTGTGGCGTATAAACCATCTTGTCGCGCGCATAATGGGCATAGGCTTTCTGGCGCGCTGTGAACTGGGGGCTTGCGAACTTGTCTTTCCAGCCAAGATAATCCCAGTAATCCACATGCAGAGACAGGGCAATCACGTCGCTGTCAGCGCTCAGTTTCGCCAAAAGCGCGTCGGCTGCGGGACAGGACGAACAGCCCTGCGAGGTAAAGAGTTCCACCACGACAGCATCGGTGCTTTGAGCCTGTAGAGGTGCCGATATCGACACCCAAGCCGCGCAGGCCGTTGCCAGAAACTGTTTCATGTGGTGCTTCCCATTTCCTTCTTGTATCTTCTCTCTAGCCAAATCACTGCAATGGGGCCAATCAAGGTTTTGCGATTTGGCGTTACAAACGCCGCTCTCCGACAGCCTGTTGCAAAACTGCTTGCTGCGCAGTGAAATTTGCACTGGATTTTCGGCATACAATTGCATACAAAGCCGAGACTCCTCTTGTTTCTTTGCCCTCAATTGGGCATTACCCGAGGGAAGCCCCATAATTCACGCGCCAGCCAGGAGGCCAGAATGACCGTAACAGTCGGACATGACAGCACAAAGACCCGCCGCACGCTTAAAGCAGGCGGTGCCAGCGTTGCCTACTACTCTATCCCCGCCGCACAAGAGGCCGGTTTGGGCGATTTTTCGCGCCTGCCCGCATCGCTGAAAGTGGTGTTGGAAAACATGCTTCGTTTTGAAGACGGCAAGACCGTCAGCGTGGATGACATCCGCGCCTTTGCCGAATGGGGCGCGAACGGCGGCAAGAACCCGCGCGAGATTGCCTATCGCCCTGCCCGCGTGCTGTTGCAGGATTTTACCGGCGTTCCGGCGGTGGTTGACCTTGCCGCGATGCGCGATGCGATCATCGCCTTGGGCGGCGACCCGGAAAAGATCAACCCGCTGAACCCGGTGGATCTGGTCATCGACCACTCGGTCATGATCGACGAATTCGGCAACCCGCGCGCCTTCCAGATGAACGTGGACCGCGAATATGAGCGGAACATGGAGCGTTACACCTTCCTGAAATGGGGTCAAAACGCCTTTAACAACTTCCGCGTTGTGCCGCCCGGCACCGGCATCTGCCATCAGGTCAACCTGGAATACCTGTCGCAGACGGTCTGGACCGATAAGGACCAGAACGGCGAGGAAGTCGCTTACCCGGA
>JBFHGI010000489.1:0-2606 GCA_041583175.1 Pseudorhodobacter sp.
ATGTTGACCCGTGCCGCCCATCTGGAGGAAGGCGCGCATGGCTTGCGGATTATGGGCATGTCTCCAGGGACTGTGGCGACTGACATGCAGGTGAAGATCAAGGCCAGTGGTGTCAACCCGGTCAGCCAACTTGACCCTTCGGTCCATATCCCTGCCGACTGGCCTGCGCGGCTTATGCTCTGGATGTGCGGGGCAGGCGGGGATGACTGGCTCGGGCAAGAGGTTTCGTTGCGGGACGAGGGTATTCGCCGCGCTGTCGGGTTGATTGCATGATCGGGCTGGAAATCTCCGCTGGGGTTTGGACGGTTACCATCAAAAGGCCTGACAAGGCAAATTCGCTGACTGCGGCGATGTTGGCCGAACTGGCCGATATTGCTGAGCGCGCCGGACGCGAGAGTGCCCGCGCTTTGGTTCTTACGGGAACCGGAAAGGTCTTTTCCGCCGGGGCGGATTTGGACGAGGCGCATGCCGGTTTGGCGACCAATCCGGTGTGGGAGCGGCTTTCATCCGCGATTGCGGCTTTGCCCTGTCTGACCATTGCCGCCTTGAACGGAACTGTCGCAGGGGGCGCAATGGGCATGGTGTTGGCATGTGATTTGCGGATCATGGTGCCTGGGGGCAAGCTGTTCTATCCGGTGATGAGGCTTGGCTTCTTGCCGCAGCCTTCGGACGTTCCGCGCTTGCGGCAGCTTATCGGGGCGTCGCGGGCGGCGATGATCCTAATGGCAGGGCAAAAGATCGAAGCCACCGAGGCACTGGCTTGGGGTTTGGTTGATCGGCTGGTGGAAGCGGGGGCGATGGCCGAAACTATTCAGGCGCTGGTCGCCGATAGCGTGGCCGCCACACCGGCCCATGCCGCCGCGATAAAGAGAATGGTGCAGGGCTAGGCCACGCTGCCCGATGCATGCGGGATTGTGGAGCTCTTGCATTTCAGGCAAAAGCGCGCATTGCGATAGGAGATCAGCATGGATTACAGCAAATCGGGCGGGGCCGCAAAAGGCAAGAATACACCTCGCTATGCCGAACATAATGCCAAGGGTTCGGCCAAGAACCCCTACGGCGCAACTGCCCCCAAAGCGGAGCTGCTGGCCCGGATGAAAGCTGCGGCAGAGGCGAAGAAAGCTGCCGCCAAGTAAGCGGTCAGATCGGTTGCCCCTGCAGCAAACGGGGCAACTTTCCTTCCAATCCTGCGGCTGTGCGGATGAAGTGGCGACGCAAGCCCGGCAAAGCGTTGACAGCCCCCATCCCAAGGTCGCGACCCAAGCGCAGCAACGGGTTATCATTTGAAAACAACTTGTTGACGCTATCCATCCCCAAGGCAAGGGCGGTGGTGTCAAATCTGCGCCATTGCTGGTACCGCGCCAACACATCTGCCGCCCCGATATCCTCGCCGCGCCGCGCAGCCTCCACCACCACTTGCGCCAAAGCGCCGACATCCCGCAGCCCGAGGTTCAACCCCTGTCCTGCAATCGGGTGAACACCATGCGCAGCGTCGCCAACCAGCGCCAGACGCGGGGCGATGAAACTATTGGCGAGCGTGAGCGACAGCGGATAGGTGAAGCGGGTTCCCGCCAGCGTGATCTCTCCCAGAAAGTCACCAAATCGCGGGCGCAGGGCGTTCAGGTAATCTTCATCGCCGAGCGCTTGAATGGCCGCCGCGCGCTCGTCGGTCTCGCTCCAGACAATCGACGACCGGTTGCCGGGCAGCGGCAGAATGGCAAGCGGGCCTTCTGGCATGAAGAACTGATGCGCGATGCCGTGATGGGGCAAGGCGTGCTCTACCGCTGTTACAAGCGCCGTTTGACCGTAGGCCCATCCCGTACGGGAAATGCCCGCGCGCTGGGCGGTGCCGCTGCTGCGGCCATCGCAGCCCACCAGCAATCGGGCCGAAAGTTGACGCCCCGAGGCTAAAGTGACCGAGACGCTGGCCGCATCATGGCTTTGCTCCACAACGGTTTCGCCCGACAGCAAGGTGATATTCGGCGCATCCGCCATAGCAGCCAGAAACGCCGCATAAAGATGGCGATCTTCGGCCATAAAGCCCATCGGGCCTTCTTCAATCTCAGCATGGTCGAAATGCAGGAAATGGGGGGCTGCCCCTTCGCCTGCATGCCCGTCGGAGGCCTTGATCTCCAGGATCGGTTGTACCTGTTCGGCGATCCGTGGCCAGACGCCAGTCGCCGACAACAGGCGCTTGGACGCAATCGCCAGTGAATAGGCGCGACCATCAAAGCCGGGGGTAGCGCGGGCCGGGGCAGGGCGGGCATCGACCACCACCACCGACAAACCGTTTTGCGCCAAAGCAAGTGCCAGGGCAGGCCCGTTCAGCCCGCCGCCGACAATCAGAATATCTGCATCATGTTCCATGGTGCAAATATGGCCTTTCGCGCGCGTTTGTCCATGCGCCCCATTGTCCGCGTTCGGCCTTGCGGCTACCGTTCGCGGGATGCGGCAAAGGGGATAGCAATGGCAGGCAATTGGCTTTGGATGACGGCAGCAGATTTGGGGCGTGGAATTGAGGCGGGCAAGATCCATCCGGTGGAACTGACCGAGGCTTTTCTGGACGCGATTGAACGTCACCCCGAGGCGAAGCGCATCTATTCCCG
>JBFHGI010000490.1:0-2605 GCA_041583175.1 Pseudorhodobacter sp.
AACGGGTTTTGCCCCGTCCACACAGCATCGGTATTCAGTGTGAAAACCGGCCCTGCGCCCAACAAAGGCAGCGCGGCGCGCAGGCCGCCGCCGGTTTCCAAGATTGTATCCGCTTCTAACGAAATCTGAATATCCGGATGGCCTTCAAGGTGCTCCGCGATCTGGTCGGCATGGTAATGGGCGTTCACCACGATGCGCGGAATGCCCGCGCCACGCACTTGCACAAGCGCATGATCGAGTAGCGGGACGCCACCAACCGCAATCAAGGGTTTGGGCCGATCCGCCGTCAAGGCCCCCATGCGGGTGCCAAATCCGGCTGCGAACAGCATCACGGCATGGGGTGCTTCGCGCATTCTGCGGCAATCCTTTCAAGTGCAGCGGCCGTGGGTTCGGGCAGCATTTCCGCGCAATGGGCGGCCAAGGGTGCAAGGGCAGGGTGGGCAAGGTTGCGTTGCAATTGGCGCCATACCCGCGGGATCAGGGCCAGATAGTTCGACTTGCCCCCGACCATGCAAAGCCGCGCAAAGATGCCAAGGATGCGCAGCGCGCGCTGGGCCCCGACAACGGCATAGGCGGTTTCAAAATTGTCATGCGCGGTGCGGGCCTGAAAGCGCTTGATCATTGCCGCCTCGGTCGCTGGCGACACATCGCGGCGGGCGTCCTGTAACAGCGACACTAGATCATAGGCAGGTTGGCCCATCTGACCCAGCTGGAAATCCAGCAACCCGACACGTTCCAGACCACTGCGATCCGGCAGCCATAGCAGGTTCTCGGCGTGGTAATCGCGCAAGATCAGAACGCGCGGCCCATCGGCGTAGCGCTGCATCGCCTGGGTGAGCAGTTCGGTAAATTTGTCGGTGTTCACGCGCTTTCCCGTGACACCAAAGCGATACCAGTCCAGCGCGAAAGCGGCGGCCTTTGCCCAATCTTGCGCGGTCAGATCGGGCAAACCGGTCGGGGCGGGACTGGATTGAAGATGCAGCAAGACATCGGTCGCAGCGGCGTAGAGTTCCATTTCGCGTTCCGGCGCATCCTCGATCAACCGTGCGAAAACACCATCGCCAAGATCTTCGATCAGCAGAAACCCCAGCTTGAGATCCTGCGCTAGGATGCGAGGGGCTGACAGGCCCAGCGCGTTGAGATGCGCGCCGATCGCAATGAAATCCTTGGGGTCATCGCCCTTTCCCGGCGACGCATCCATCAGGACGGCGGATTGGCCCGACAGCCGCAAGCGGTCATAGCGGCGGTCAGAGGCATCGCCCGCAAGGAAACTGCGTGCCGCATCGCCCCATCCCGCTTGCTGCAAAAACCGCGTGGAAGCGGCTGTCCTGTCACTCATGCGCAGACCAAGCGTCGTATATGGAGGCGATCAAACCAACCTGCCCGCCCGAGAGCTGCGCAATCCGCCCGTCCTCTGCCGGCGAAAGTGCGATTGTCAGCGCGCCAGGCGGCGTCAACTCACCCAGCCGGTCTGGCCATTCGACCAGGCAGATCGCTGTTTCAAAAGCTGCCTCCAACCCAAGTTCCAAAACCTCATCCGGGTGCGACAGGCGGTAGAGGTCGGCGTGCCAGATCTCGGATCCATCGGCATCATAGGTTTGCACCAAAGTGAAAGTAGGTGAGGGGACGTCTTCCAATCGGCCAAGCCTGTGCTGGATAAATGCGCGCGCCAAATGCGTCTTACCCGCCCCGATTGCCCCTTGCAGCAAGATGGTGTCACCGGGTCGCAAGATATCGGCAAGCAGAGCCCCGAACCGCGTCGTGGCACCCTCGTCGGGAAGAAAAATAGGGGTGGACGTGTTCGCAGGCATAGGCGCAGTTTTACGCGCCATACCGTCCGGCGCAAGGGCGAAGACCTGTGCGCTATGCCAATTTCCGCGCTTCTGGTTCTAACGTCTCCTCGGTCATAGGGGAGGTGGAGTCCAGCCTGAAAGTTGCCATGGTGGCCCCGCCTGCCAAAGGTGTGAGTTGGCAAAGAATACGCCGGCCATCGTGGAACCACGCCGGATCTTGCCAAGCTTGCCGCGCCCCGATCTGGGTAGAGAAATCTTCAACCCGGTCCCAGAGGGTCGAGGGGGCCGTTGCTGCGCGCCAATGGTCGCAGAGGCTTGAAATTGTACCATCGCCCCCAAGGCTTGCGGCCGGGTCGTGGCCCCAAAGGGCTGCATAGGCAGCATTTGACATGACGAGTACCCCTGAGGACGAAAACACCGCAATAGCTGCATCAACTGCATCAATGACCGCTTGCCCAAGCTCCAGATCCGCGCGGTAGCGGCGGGTTTGAGACATTTCGGTTGAAATGTCTTCGAATGACAATGCCAAAGCGCCATTGGGATGCGGACGCCCGGTGACCCGGTAAGTCTGGCTGCTTGGCAGGCTCCAAGTTTCTTCGTAGTGGCCGTTGGCTGCAGCTTCTTCAATGTCGGTGATCTGATTGCGCCAGCTTTTATAGTCGCGCGGCTCCGGGATCATCGAATTTTCCCGCATCGCATCAAAAAACGCGGGTAGGGAAGGGCGGCGGGTAAGCAGGTCCGGCGACAGCCCGGTCAGATCCATGAGGGCGGGATTGAACAAAACCAGCTTCCGCTCCTGATCGAAGATCGCA
>JBFHGI010000491.1:0-2597 GCA_041583175.1 Pseudorhodobacter sp.
ACGGAAAGCCCCAGCAGCACCAGAAGCGAGGTGACGCCGCCCCCCTCGCCGCGTGCCGATGGGGGGAGGGCGGGCATGGATTTCGGGCGGAGGATAGACAGGATCAGGACATAAAGCGCGAACATCCCGATCAGCAACAAGCCGGGCGCTAGTGCTGCGCGGTACATCTGGCCAACCGAAACGCCGAGCTGGTCGGCCATCACGATCAAGATAAGCGAAGGCGGAATAACCTGAGCAAGCGTGCCCGAGGCGATGATGACGCCGGTTGAGACCTGTTGGCTATAGCCATAACGCTGCATGATCGGCAGTGAAATGAGACCCATCGAGATTACGCTGGCCGCAACGATCCCCGTGGTCGCTGCCAAAAGTGCGCCGACAAAGATCACGGCATAGGCTAGGCCGCCACGCATCGGGCCGAAAAGTTGGGCGATGGTATCCAGCAGGTCCTCGGCCAGACCCGAGCGTTGCAAGAGAAGGCCCATAAAGGTGAAAAACGGAATGGCGAGCAGCGTCTCATTCCCCATCGTGCCATAGACACGGTCTGTCATGGCTTGCAGGAAATTCGGGTGAAACAGGCCAAGATCGATACCGATCATGCCAAAGATCAGGCCGACAGCGGCCAGAGAAAAGGCAATCGGATAGCCCGTCAGCAGCCCTGCAACCAGCATGAAAAACATGATTGGCGCCATGTTGTGAATAGTCCAGGCGCGGACGCCGCCGACGTCATTGGAAATCAAGGTGTACCAGACAATCATCGCCAACCCCAAAAGGATCAGCAACGGCAAGGCAAAGGACGCGCGGGCCCGGCGCTTGAAGTTTGAATCACCGGTCATTGTGCTGTGTCCGCTTTCATGGTCTCGGCAGGTGCATCCGGCTCTGCCAGAGCAACGATGCGCTTGATAATCTCGGAGAGGGCTTGTGCCAGCAGCAGGGCGAACCCCAAGGGCAGCAAGATTTTGGCAGGCCAGACGATCAGGCCCCCCGGATTGATGGACACCTCGCCCGCAGTGAAGGAGTTGATGACGAAGGGAACGCCGTGGATCAGCATCAACGCGCAGAAAGGCAGCAGGAACAAGACGTGACCCAGCAGGTCAATCCAATGGCGCGACCGTTCTGGCAAAGCTGCGAAAATAAGGTCTACCCGCACATGTTTGTCCGAGAGCAGTACCCGCGCCGCCGATAGCATGAAGGTGGCACCAAAGAGATACCATTGCGCCTCAAGCCAGGCGTTGGAGGAGAGCGACAGGAATTTCCGTGAAATCGCATTGCCGGCAGAAATCAAAATGGCCAGAACAATCAGCCATGATACAAACGAACCGACGGCCAGCGAGACAGCGTCAATGCCCCGACTGAGTTTTGACAAAGGGGCGAGAATGTTTTTAGCCGACATGACCTGCCTTCGCGGGAAAGGAGCGCAGCATCTGATTTAACAGATACTGCGCTCCGGTTTTGGTTTACGCTTCGGGCTTAGCCGCGAATGGACGCGATGTTGATTGTGTCAGCACCGTATTCCGCGACCTGCCACCACTGGTATTGCTCTTTGCGGAAGTCCCACATCGAATCCGCGATTTCCTTGAAGCGAGCATTGCCGTTGCCAATCTCTTCGTAAAGGCCAACCGCTTCCTGATAGCAGCGATCAAGAATTTCCTTCGAGAAGGGGCGCAGCTTTGCACCCTTTGCAATCAGGCTGCGCAATGCCGGCGCGTTCAGGGAATCATAAGACGCCAGAACGTCGGCATTCACCGCTTGGGATGCGATGCGCAGCGCTTCCTGATAGCTTTTCGGAAGCGCATTCCACTGTTCCAGATTGATAAAGGCGTGGAAGCAAAGGCCCGTTTCCCACCAACCCGGATAGTAGTAGTAGGGGGCTACTTCGACGAAGCCGAGCTTTTCGTCGTCATAGGGCCCGATCCATTCGGCGGCATCCAGCGTCCCGCGTTCCAGCGCCGGATAGATATCTGCCGGGCCGAGCGTCTGGGTGACACAACCGACACGGTTGAGAATCTCGCCACCGAGGCCGGAGGTGCGGAACTTGACACCTTGAAGGTCGGCGACTGTGTTGACCTCTTTGCGCCACCAACCGCCCATCTGGCAGCCCGAATTGCCAGCCGGAAAGGCGACAAGGCCGTTTTCGGCATAGAAGGGGTCCAGCAGGGCGTTGCCGCCACCGTGATAGAACCATGCGTTCTGCTGGCGCGCGTTCAGGCCGAAGGGCAGGCCTGTGCCCAAGGCCCATGTCTGATCGGCGCCGAGCTTGTAGGCAGAAATCGTGTGGCCCATTTCAACGGTATTATTGATGACGGCGTCGATGGTCTGAAGGCCGGGCACAATTTCGCCACCGGCAAAAACCTGAAGCTGGAAATTGCCATCGGTCAGATCGCTGACGTATTTGGACAGCGTTTCCGCCCCGCCGAAAATCGTGGCGAGCGAGCGTGGATAACTGGACTGGAACCGCCATTTGACGGTTGGTGCCGATTGCGCAACCACTGGTGAGGCCAAAGCAGCCCCCCCGACGATGCCGACCCCGGCCTTGGATATAAAGTCACGTCTTTTCATAATGTTCCTCCCTTTGATAATTGGTCAGTTGCGGTGCTGAA
>JBFHGI010000492.1:0-2593 GCA_041583175.1 Pseudorhodobacter sp.
AGAGAACTGCACACCGGTTTGCCAGTTTGCAGTCTTTTCTTCCGATAGCTCGAGCGCATCGAAGACGGCCTTTGTGTTTTCGGTTCGTACTGCGAGCCAAGTAGACCTGTAGCCAAACGCTTGTGGGAAGTCAGGGATCGAAGACAGCTGTGACATATCGAATTGTTCGGCCTCTTCCGCCTGCGAAACTGCGGGCATCATAATTCCTAGTGCGAACAAGATAGAACCAACCTTGAATCCAATGCTTCTAAAAATGTGCTTCACTTTTCTGCCCGTTTCCCAAACTCAACCGTTTCAACGCTATCGTTTCAGTTTTTGCCAAACAAGGCGAGAATGGTGCTCGCGCTAAGTCCGCTTTGGGCTCCAAGCCGCCGTTCGCTGCACGTTGTCTGGAGTTCGGCTTTGGCCTGTCCCAGCCGTTGGCCCTGCACAGGTTTCAACCACCCTGCGCATTGCGGCAAACCGGGCACTTTTTCAGGCCCTCGGCGCAGGCCCCCTTCCCCCTGCCGCGCCTTTGCGTTATGGCGCGGGGACCGCATAAATGGAGGCCATGATGGGCTATAGAGTCGCTGTCGTTGGGGCCACGGGGAACGTGGGCCGCGAAATGCTGAATATCCTCGCTGAGCGCGAGTTTCCGGTGGATGAGATTGTGGCGCTGGCATCGCGCAAATCCATGGGGACAGAGATCAGCTTTGGTGACAAGACCCTGAAATGCAAAGACCTCGACACCTTTGATTTCACCGGCTGGGATATTGCGCTGTTTGCTGTCGGCTCGGATGCGACCAAGATCTATGCGCCGAAAGCTGCAAGCCAGGGCTGCGTGGTGATCGATAACTCCAGCCTCTATCGCTATGACGCCGATGTGCCGTTGATCGTGCCGGAAGTGAATGCCGATGCGGTTTACGGCTATACCAAGAAGAACATCATCGCGAACCCGAACTGCTCTACCGCGCAGATGGTTGTGGCGCTCAAGCCCTTGCATGACCGCGCGAAAATCAAGCGCGTGGTGGTGAGCACCTATCAATCGGTGTCGGGTGCCGGCAAGGAAGGTATTGATGAGCTGTGGGATCAGACCAAGAGCATCTATAACCCGACCGACGACAAGCCCGCCAAGAAGTTCACCAAGCAGATCGCGTTCAACGTGATCCCGCATATCGACGTGTTCCTTGACGATGGCTCCACCAAGGAAGAGTGGAAGATGGTCGCGGAAACCAAGAAAATCCTCGACAAGAACATCAAGGTGACGGCGACCTGCGTGCGCGTGCCGGTGTTCGTGGGCCATTCGGAATCGATCAATATCGAGTTCGAGGAGTTTCTGGACGAGCATGAGGCCCGCGATATTCTGCGCGAGGCGCCGGGGATCATGGTTGTCGACAAGCGCGAGAACGGTGGCTATGTGACGCCGGTGGAATGTGTGGGCGATTACGCGACCTTCATCAGCCGCATCCGTCAGGACAGCACGATTGATAACGGCATCAACCTGTGGTGCGTGTCGGACAACCTGCGCAAGGGGGCGGCGCTGAACGCGGTACAGATCGCCGAAGTTCTGGGCCAGCGGTGCCTGAAAAAAGGCTAACGCGCTTTTTGCTTGAATGATTTAAGGCACCCGTTTGCGAACGGGTGCTTTTTCATTTCTATGGGCAAGGCCTTGCCTGTTGCGCGGCAGAGGCCCTTGCGTTCTGGCCTGCGCGGGATACCATCATGCTTTTTAGGGTGGAGTATCTCGATGCGCATTTGGATTGGCCTTTTCCTGAGTCTCGCGATGCCGTTGCAGGCGGAAACCCTTGTGACGCAAAGCAAAATCACGGCTGTGACGGTGTACCCCCAAGGTGCGATGGTGACGCGACAGGTTGCGTTCAGCGCGCCTGAGGGGCTGCATGATCTGTTGGTCACTGATTTGCCGCAAGGGACGGACCCGCAAACGCTGCGGCTTGCCCCGCCGGAGGGGCTTCAGGTCGGGGCTTATGGGTTGCGCTCTGGCCGCTTGCCGCCGCAGGATGTTCCTAAATCCGCCGCGTTTCTGGCGGCAGAGGCCGCGTTGGAGGCTGCGCAGGAGGCAAGTTTCGCCGCGCAACTGGACCTTGACGGTGTGAAGGCAAGGGTTGCGGCGGCGGAGGCGCAGATTGCCTATTTGCGGTCGCTCGGCGGGTCGGCGGAGAAGGGCGATGCGGAGACCCTGCAAGCCACGGCGCGGATGATCGGGGCCGAGGTTCTGGCGGCTGCCCAAGCCGCGGTTGCGGCGCGTGCGGATTTGCCGGCGGCGCAGAAGGCGCTGAAAACCGCGCAGGACGCCGAGGCGAAGGCGCAGGCCGCGCTAGAGGCGGTAACGCCGCCAAAGAATGATTTTGCAGCGCTGTCCTTGGCGATTGCTGTGGAAACCGCTGGCCCCATGACGCTTGAAATCACGCAGTATACGCCTGCTGCCACCTGGTCGCCGCTTTATGACATTGCCCTGAACCATGAGCGTGGCGAGACCACTTTGGATCGGGCGCTTCTGGTATCGCAATCGACGGGCGAGGATTGGGCGGGGGTTGCGCTGGTGGTGTCAACGGCGCAGCCGGGCTATCTGGCGTCGCCCTCCAGTCTTTGGCCG
>JBFHGI010000493.1:0-2593 GCA_041583175.1 Pseudorhodobacter sp.
TAAACATCGCCCGGCACCGGATTGGCGCGGGCAAGCACCGCGTTGATCTGGGCGAAATCCTGTTCTGTCAGCGCAATATCGGGAATGGCGAGGTTGCGGGCCAGATGGCTACGGTTGCGCGCGCCGACGATGACAGCGCCGACCTGCTCACGCTCCAACACGGCGCGGCTGGCGATGCTGGCAATATCGGTGTCGTGGCGCTGCGCGATCGCGGACAGGGTTTGCAGCAGCTCTTGAAACAGGGCCCAGCCGCCGAATTCATCCACGATCAGCTTGTATTTGGTCAGCGAGCGGTTTTCCCACGGCTCGCCCGGTTCCTCTGCGCCCAGCCAGCGTTCAGAAAACAGCCCCCCCGCGACAGAGCCATAGCACAAAAGCTGCACGCCTGCCGTTTTGGCGGCGGCGACCATCTGGCGGGCGGGGCGGGTATCAATCAGCGAATATTGCACCTGCATCGACACCAGCGGCACACCCGCCGCGATGATCCGCTGCATCTGGGTCGTATCAAAATTGGTGCCACCGATATTGGCAATCTTGCCCGCCTGCCGCAGATCGGCCAGCCATGTTGCCACCTCGACCTGACGGTCCACCTCATAGTCCCACCAATGGAATTGCACGAGGTTCAACTGCTCCATCCCCAAGCGTTGCAGTGAGGTGTCGATGGCGCGGGCCGTGTCGGCGCGGGTCAGGCTGGCCAGATGCCCGAGGTCGGGAACATATTTGGTATGGACCTTGATCGCCTCCAGCGCCTCGGCACCGTGCGATTGCAGGTAGGCCGCGCGGAAGGCCCCGATCATCGCCTCCACCCCGGTATAGATATCGGCACAGTCAAAGGTGGTGATGCCCGCCTCGGCAAAGGCGGTCATATCCGCGATGCTTTGCTTGGGGTCAATCGCACCATGCCCACCCGCAAGTTGCCAGCCGCCTTTGATAACGCGAGAGATGCGGTGGTCGGGGGCCAGATCAACGGTTTGCATTCAATTGCCTTTCAGGCTTACAGCGGTGGTATCGGCATGGGAAAAGCCGCGCTTCCCGATACGGCTGATGCGCAGGCGCGAAGGGCAGTTCGGATCGGGGCAGGCGATTTCGGCATCCGTGCTCATCCAGTCATTCGGGTGGGTCATGCGCTGCTTGGCGGCCAGCAAAGGCAGCACCGAGGCAAGCGAATAGATCGACATGCCCTGCCCCGGCGGAAGGTGCAGCATCTCGCCGCGCAACTCGAAATAATCGCCCACATTGGCCCCGCACCATAGTTTCGCGCCCTCGGGCGCAACCACTTCGACCCGCAGGTCCCAAAGCTCGAATGCGTCGCTCATGCGGCCTCCGCCTGTGTTTGCCAGAAACCGGGTCCGGCTTTTTCCAGAATGGAGAAAGCGCGCGTGATATCGGCCTGCAATTCGGCTTGCAGCAAGGCATGGTCGCCCGATTTGATCGATTGCAAAATACCGTGGTGATGCATGGTTGCCGACGGGTCCGTTAGCGGGCTGTGCAGCCGCGCCGCGGCGCGAACATAGGGGCCGGCCTGCATCCAGAGGCTTTCAACAAATGGCAGCAGAACCGAAGACCCCGCAGTGGTGTAGATGGCAAAATGGAAAGCGTGGTTCAGATGGGCGATGTCGCGCGGGTCGCGGGCGGCTTCATATTCCGCGGTCAGCGCCTCGAGCTGTGTGATATGCTGCGCGGTCAGCACTTTCACCGCGCGCAGGGCAAGCTCCACCTCGATCAGCGCGCGGGCGCGGGCAATGTCGCGCGCCCGCTCCAGCGTCAGCAGCGGCACCCGCACGCGACGGTTCTGCATCGCCTCCAGCGCGCGCTCTGACACCAGCCGCGCCAGCGCCTCACGCACAGGCATGGAACTGACAGACATGCGCTGCGCCAGATCACCCGCGAGGAAAATCTCGCCCGCGTCAAATCCGCCGCGGATCAGGCTGTCGCGCAACTGCCGGTAAATCCGGTCCTGCACGGTTTCCCGCCCGATCGGGGAAAGCTGGTCAAGCCCGCCTGCGCCAAAACCCGCCCCTAAATCCGTTCCGTCTTGCATCCGCTGCATCCCGGTTTCCGCCCTGATTCACGCTTTACTTTAAGCTTGAAGCATGCTTGTGTAAATGATGATTGATAGTTGATCAACTTTTGGCAGGATGATGGCAACACCCCCTCCCCTATTGCGCGCGGACAATCTGGTTAAGGCTTTCGGTGGAAACCGCGTGGTCAATGAAATGTCGCTGGGGTTGGCGGCGGGCGAGGTGTTGGGGGTCATCGGGCCGAATGGTGCGGGAAAGACCACTCTTTTCAATTTGTTATCAGGCTCGCTGCCGCTTGATTCCGGCAAGATCAGCCTAGGCGAAACAGACCTGAGCCGCGCGCCTGCACAGGACCGGCTGGCGGCAGGGCTGGGGCGGACCTTCCAGATCCCGAAACCCTTTCCCCGCATGAGTTTGCTGGAAAATGTGCTGGTCGCTGCGCAAAACCAGCCCGGTGAATCCCTGTTTTCGGCCCTTTTGTCACCGCGTCAGGTGGCCGCGCGGGAGGCAGAGAATACGGATCGCGCGCGCGATATTCTAGGCTTCCTGAACCTTGCGCATCTGACCGACCA
>JBFHGI010000494.1:0-2590 GCA_041583175.1 Pseudorhodobacter sp.
CTTTGCGGGTACGTGCGTTGGTGTGGGTACGCTGGCCACGAACTGGCAAGCCACGACGGTGGCGCAAACCACGGTAGCAGCCAAGGTCCATCAAGCGCTTGATGTTCATCGAGATTTCACGGCGCAAGTCACCTTCAACGGTGAAGTTAGCGTCGATATGTTCGCGGATAGCAAGCACTTCGGCATCCGAAAGCTCGTTTACGCGACGGGTGCGGTCAATGCCAACAGCTTCGCAGATCATCTCTGCGGTGTGCGAACCGATCCCGGTGATATAGGTCAATGCGATGGGGACACGTTTCCCCGTCGGAATGTTTACGCCAGCAATACGAGCCACGCGCGTTTCCTTTCGTTGCGGTTCCGTCATGCCAGAACCTTTTTTCACAACCCAAGGACGGCGTCTCCGCCCTTGATGTTTTCGTTCACAATTTTGAGAATCCCAAAAGCAGAAACGATTCCCTTGCGGGACGCCGTGCAATATGGGGTTTTGCCGCGCCCGTCAAGGGCGCAGGCAGGATTATTCCGCGCCGTCAAGCACTTTTGAAATCGCCGCAGAAACGGCATCCATTTCCGCCAACCCATCGACCGAGGACAGCTTGTTCTTGGCATAGTAATAGCCGATCAAAGGCGAGGTTTTCTTGTAATATTCCAGCAGGCGCGTCCGCAGGGCATCCGCATTGTCGTCCGCGCGGCGCACCATTTTATCCGAGCCGCAATCATCACAGACCCCTGCGACCTTTGTCGGGCGGGTCTGGTCATGATAAACTGCGCCGCAATTGCCGCAGGTATACCGGCCCGTGATCCGCGCAACCAAGGCCGCGTCGTCGACCTGCATTTCGATCACGGCATCCAGCGTCTGCCCGACTTCTGCCATTAGTTCGGCCAAGGCGTCCGCCTGTGCCAGCGTGCGTGGAAAGCCATCAAAGATGAAGCCGCCACCGGCATTGCCCGTCAGCTTTTCGCGGATCAATCCGATTACGATCTCGTCAGTGACCAGTTCCCCCCGCTCCATCACAGCCGCAACCTTGAGCCCCATTTCAGAGCCTGAAGTCTTCGCTTCCCGCAGCATGTCGCCGGTGGAAAGCTGCACCATATTGCGGCCCTCCACCAAACGTTTTGCCTGCGTACCTTTGCCGGCGCCGGGCGGCCCGAGAAGGATGATATTGATCATAATGCCCCCTTAGCGCCGCGACGGTGCTTGCTTGCCCCGCTTTTTGCTACGCAACTGCGATTTCTCAATCAGCCCTTCATATTGATGGGCCAGCAAATGCGACTGCACCTGATTGATGGTGTCCATCGTTACCGACACCACGATCAGCACAGACGTCCCGCCAAAGTAGAAGGGAATTGCAAACTGGTTCCGTAATATCTCGGGCAGCAAACAGACCGCTGCCAGATAAGCCGAACCAAGCACCAACACGCGGTTGACGACATATTCCAGATATTCCTCGGTCTTTTTACCAGGGCGAATACCGGGAACGAACCCGTTCTGATTTTTCAGGTTTTCTGCCACATCTTCCACTTTGAAAGACACATTTGCCGTGTAGAAATAGGCAAAGAACACGATCATCGCGACGAAGAACAGCAGATAGAGCGGCTGACCCGGCCCGAAATAGGCCAGAATGGTCGACATGATTGGCCCTGTCTGCGCGCCCGAGAAGGTCGAGATCGTTACCGGCAACAACAGCAAGGAAGAGGCGAAAATCGCGGGAATAACGCCAGCGGGGTTGACCTTCACAGGCAAATGGCTGGAACCACCGTCATAAACCTTCATGCCCACCTGACGGCGGGGGTACTGGATATGGATCTTGCGCAGAGCGCGCTCCATGAACACTACAAAGGCAATAACCGCGATCACCATCACGATCACACCGATAATCACAGCCGGCGGCAACGCGCCCGATTGGCCTTGGCTAAAGAACTGCGCCAAAGCGGCAGGAATTTCTGCAACGATGCCCACGAAAATGATCAGCGAAATGCCGTTGCCGATGCCGCGCGCCGTAATCTGCTCACCCAGCCACATCAGGAACATGGTGCCGCCGACAAGCGTGATCACGCAAGCGAGCTTGAAGAACAGCCCCGGATCATGCGCCAGGCCGCCAGCCTCGATCGACACCGCAATGCCCCAAGCCTGAAAAGTCGCCAGCGCAACCGTTCCATAGCGGGTGTATTGGTTGATCTTTTTCTGGCCCTGCTGGCCCTCTTTCTTCAGCTGCTCCAGCCGCGGCACCATAGCCGTCAACAGTTGCACGATGATCGAGGCCGAAATGTACGGCATGATCCCCAACGCAAAAATCCCCATCCGGGAGATCGCTCCGCCGGTGAACATATTCAACATACCGCCAATGCCCGAAGACAGGTCCTGCATGAAGTTCCGCAGCGCGGTGCCATCAATGCCCGGCACCGGGATGTAGGTCCCGATGCGATACACGATCAGCAGACCGATAGTGAAAAAGATGCGTTGGCGCAGGTCGGTCGCTTTTCCAAGCGCCCCCCAGCTCAGGTTTGCCGCCATTTGTTCCGCAGCTGATGCCATGGTTAAATTTCTCCACAGGCGCTAAAGGAAGCGCCGCCAAACCGTTTTCCGGTCGGC
>JBFHGI010000495.1:0-2584 GCA_041583175.1 Pseudorhodobacter sp.
CATCGCCCATATTCTCGTCATGCACTTCCTGCGAGGCTTTTGCGAAGGCATCCCAAACGCTGTCCGGGAATTCCAGCGTTTTCACGCCAGCCGATTGCAGACGGGCCAAGGCCGAAGCGTTGTTGGACAAGAACTGTGCGAGGTTCCACTGGTGCCCTTCGGCCGCAGCGATCTCGACGATCTTTTGCTGTGCAGGGGTCAGCGATTCAAACACGTCGCGGTTCATTGCCAACGACAGGCCTGCACCCGGCTCATGGAAGCCTGCGGTGTAGTAGAACTTGGTGATTTCCTGGAAACCGGCCTTTTCATCTGCCCATGGGCCGATCCACTCGGTCCCGTCGATCGCGCCAGAGGCCAGCGCCTGATACACTTCGCCGCCCGGAAGGTTCTGAACCGAAGCACCGAGTTTGCCAAGTGCTTTACCGCCAAGACCCGGCATCCGGAACTTCAAGCCGTTGAAATCATCCGCAGAGGTGATCTCTTTGCGGAACCAGCCACCCGATTGCGCGCCGGTGTTCCCGCCGAGGAAGGATTTCAGACCGAAGGTCTGGCCCAGTTCGTCGTGGAATTCATGGCCGCCGCCGTGGTAGTACCAGTTCGCCAGTTCTTGCGCCGTCATCCCCATCGGAACGCAGGTAAAGAACGCATAGGACGGATGCTGGCCCACGAAGTAATAGTCGGCACCGTGGTACATATCAGCCTGACCCGAGGTCACAGCGTCAAACACTTCGAAAGCACCGACGAGTTCGCCAGCGGCTTTCAGATCAACAGTCAACTGACCATCGGTCATCGCGGTGATCATATCCGCATCGCGCTGCGCAGAATCATGCACACCTGCAAGGCCGCGGCCCCAGGTTGTAACCATAGTCAAAGTGCGGTTGCCTTGGGCATACATTGGCGCGGCAAGCGTAGATGCTGCTGCAGCTGTTGCGCCACCGATGGTAGCCTTCGTCAAAAATGAACGACGATCCATGTAGTCTCCTCCCATGAGATTATCCCCCCCTGATATGGCGGGGCCGTTTTATACGTATCCCGAACATAGCGGCGGTTTTCTGCGCACGGAATACCTAGTACTACGCAGAAACCCGCAAAGGTGGGAAAAATTCCAAACCAATTTGGCGAATATCCCCGGTTTTCTGCGCTTGGCAGACCGGTCCCGAGGCCCATTGACGCAGGCAGCGCAACAACGGCATTCTAAGGCCGAACAGGTTTGAGGGATCAGTTGGCCAAGGGAAACTGGCATAAAATCAGCAATAAGCTGAGCTATGGCCAGAAGATTTTTCTTCTGGCGACGCTTCCGCTTGTGCTGGCGATGCTGACTGTCGGCTTTCTGGTCCAGCGCGAATCGCGCGAGATGGCCAATCGGGAAATCGCAGGGCTGGAAGCGCAGTTGATTGCCGCCAAAAAGGCCGAGCTGCGCAATTACCTTTCCATCGCTCGCACGGCCTTCGGCCCGATCTATGGCAACGCTCTGCCCGATGATGAAGAGGCAAAACGTCAGGTTTTACAGATCCTCGCCGCCATGACTTACGGCAATGAAGGCTTTTATTTCGTCTATGACTACGACGGCAAAAACCTGGTCAGCCCGCGTCAGACCTGGCTGATCGAAAAGAACTGGGCCGGTCTGAAAGACCCCGAAGGCACGCCCGTGGTGGATGAGTTCATCCGGCTGGCGCGGCAAGGGGTCGGCTATCACAGCTACACCTGGCCCAAGCCAAGTACGGGTGAGAATGCCAATATGGTGTCCTATGTGATCGGGTTGCAGGATTGGCGGTGGGCCGTCGGCACAGGTATTTTCATCGATGACGTGCTGGCCTCCGTTGCCGCGGCGCGGGCCGAGACCGAGGCGCGGGTGCAACGGACCTTCCTTTACATCGGGGCGATCACGTTGGCTTCGGTGTTTGCGGTGTTCCTTTCCGGTCTGGTGCTGAATCTCCGCGAACGCCGCCTTGCCGAAGACAAGCTGAAAGCCCTGACGCAGCGGGTTTTCGATACCCAGGAAGAGGAACGCGGTCGCGTTGCGCGGGAGTTGCATGATAGTATCAGCCAGATCCTCGTCGGCGTTCGCTATATTCTGGAACTGGCGCGGCGACGGCAGGCGACAGGAGACGCGCGCGCCACGGAAAGCCTGAATTCGGGCATCGAGCATCTGAATGGCGCCATCCAGGAGGTCCGCCGCATCAGCCGTGATCTGCGCCCCGGCGTTCTGGATGATCTGGGCCTCGGCCCTGCCCTGCAATCCCTGGCGGAGGAATTCGGTAAACGCACCGGAATCGAGGTGGATTTTGAAACCGTCGTGTTCCGCAACCGCTTGGACCAGGACGCAAAAATTGCGCTGTACCGCATTGCGCAAGAGGCACTGACGAATATCGAACGCCATTCCGGCGCGGATCGTGTCGCCCTTCTGGTGCGAGGCACCAAGAACGGGGCCATCTTGCGGGTGCAGGACAACGGGCGCGGCATGCCTGCCAATCGCGAGGAGGTTCAAGGGCTGGGCCTGCGCAATATGGCCGAACGGATGGAACGGCTGGATGGAACCTTGCGCATCCTGTCCACGAAATCTGGAACGACTATTGAAGCTCAG
>JBFHGI010000496.1:0-2568 GCA_041583175.1 Pseudorhodobacter sp.
CGCTTCAGGGCAAGCCCTTCCGTCAGCCCGCCGGTCTTGTCCAGCTTGATGTTCACAACGTCATACTTGCCGCGCAGTTTTGGCAGGCTGGCACAGTCATGCGCCGCCTCATCCGCACAAACCGGCAACGGCCGCGCGATTTCGGCCAGCATATCATCCGCACCCGCAGGCAAAGGTTGCTCGACCAAAGCGACTCCCATCGCCACCAGATGCGGCGCCAGTTCGGCATAAACCTCGGCAGTCCACCCTTCATTCGCGTCAATGATAATCCGGGTCTTAGGGGCCCCTGCACGCACCGCCTCCAAACGTGGCATATCATCGGGCGTTCCAAGCTTGATCTTCAAAAGCGGACGATGGGCGTTTTTCGCCGCCGCCGCCCGCATATTCTCGGGCGTGTCGAGCGACAACGTATAGGCCGTAATCTCCGGCCCCGGCCTCACCAGCCCCGCAAGTTCCCACACCCGCTTGCGTGCCTGCTTCGCCTCCAGATCCCACAAGGCACAATCCACCGCATTCCGCGCCGCCCCTGCGGGCAGCGCCCGTTGCAAGCTTTCACGATCAATCTCTGGGTTCAACGCCTCAATCTGCGCGGTAACCGACTCCAAGGTCTCGCCATAGCGCGCATAGGGCACACATTCGCCCCATCCCGTCACCCCGCCGCGCGTCACCCGCACAGTCAGAACCCGCGCCTCCGTGCGCGACCCCCGCGAAATTGTAAATACCTGCGCCAGTCGGAACACATCCGGGGTCACCACGATCATCGCATTCTCCTCATGCTTTCTTTTCGGCACAAATATCCTCGGGGGGTCTGGGGGGCAGACAGCCCCCCAGCGCCTGCCATCACATCGCCAGCATAGCATCCACCAACCGCGCAGCACCATGGCGGTATGGATCAACCGTAGGCAAGCCAACCCGCGCCTCCACCTCGGCGCAATAGGCCAGCGCCTCCTCATCGCTCATCGCTTGCGTGTTGATCGAACAGCCAATCGCCACACAACCCGGATTAGCCACCCGCGCCAGTGCCAGCGCCATATCCCGCACCGCCTCGATACTGGGCAGCTGGTAATCCGGTAAACCGCGCATATGGTTGCGCTTCGGCTCATGGCAAATGACCAGCGCATCGGGTTGCCCGCCGTGGATCAGTGCCATCGTCACCCCCGAAAAGCTGACGTGGAACAGGCTGCCCTGCCCTTCGATCAGATCCCAATGGTCGGCGTCATTATCCGGCGTCAGATATTCGATCGACCCCGCCATGAAATCGGCGATCACCGCATCCAGCGGCACCCCATCGCCTGTGATCAGAATACCCGTCTGCCCTGTCGCGCGGAAGGTGGCCTTGGCCCCGCGATCTCGCATCTCCTTGTCCATGCACAGCGCCGTATACATCTTCCCGACCGAGCAATCCGTGCCAACCGCCAGCATGCGCTTGCCTGTCCGCTTCACCCCATTGGCAATCGGATATTTCACGGAAGGCACGCGCACATCATGCAAGGCCCGCCCCGTCGCCGCTGCAACGGCGGCCAGATCGGGTTCGTCCCGCAAAAGGTTGTGCAGGCCGGAGGCCAGATCGAACCCTTCCTCCAGCGCCTGCACCAGAACCTTTTTCCACGCCTGACTGATCACACCGCCCCGGTTCGCCACGCCGATGACAAGCGTCTTACACCCCGCCGCCTTCGCCTCTGCCAAGGTCATATCCGGCAGTTTCATATCGGCCTTGCAGCCTTCCATCCGGAACTGGCCCAGCGCGTATTCCGGGCGCCAATCCTTGATGCCTTGCGCCACCTTCGCCGCAAGCGCATCCTGTGCGTCACCAAGAAACAAGAGATAGGGGGTGTTGATCATCTTCGGCCTCATTCATGCAGGTTCGTCATCAGAATGTGACAGATTTCATGACATGTCCTCATTTTTATTCACTGATATCGGCAATATAGATGAATATTCATCGTCATTTTACGAAATTTGCGCAATAAATTACCGACAGCGCGCTGCATCGCCGCGAAATTGCTGCGGTGCAACATTTCAGGTTGCGGGCGTGCGCGCAACAATCTAACCATTGCCCAAGTGTTTTCGAAACTTCCTTACCGAGAGGTCCGACATGAGCTTCCGTATCCAACCTGCCCCGCCTGCCCGCCCCAACCGTTGCCAACTCTTTGGGCCAGGGTCGCGGCCTGCGATCTTTGAAAAAATGGCAGCCTCGGCGGCGGATGTGATCAATCTTGATCTGGAGGATTCGGTTGCCCCCTCTGACAAAGACAGCGCGCGGGCGAATGTGATCGAGGCGATCGGCGCAGTGGATTGGGGCAACAAGACGCTATCGGTACGGATCAACGGGCTCGACACGCCATATTGGTATCGCGATGTCGTTGACCTTCTGGAACAGGCAGGCGAGCGGTTGGACCAGATCATGATCCCGAAAGTCGGATGCGCGGCAGATGTTTACGCCGTCGATGCGCTGGTCACGGCCATTGAGCGCGCGAAGGGCCGCACAAAGCCCATTGCCTTTGAGGTGATCATCGAATCTGCCGCCGGCATCGCCCATGTCGAAGAAATCGCCGCCTCTTCCCCCCG
>JBFHGI010000497.1:0-2568 GCA_041583175.1 Pseudorhodobacter sp.
CGGCGCGTTTTGCAGGGGTACAGCCGACACGGCTGGTGGTGATGTGCATGGGGATTTCCGGCGCTTTGGCCGGCATGGCGGGGATGTTCGAAGTTGCAGGCCCGGCGGGGCAGATCAGCATCGATTTCGCCTCTGGCTACGGATTTACAGCGATTATCGTGGCGTTTCTCGGCCGATTGAACCCGATCGGAATTTTGCTGGCCGCCTTGGTGATGGCGCTGACCTATGTGGGAGGCGAGATGGCCTCCACCAACCTCGGCTTGCCTTCGGCGGCGATCCAGGTGTTTCAAGGGATGCTTCTGTTTTTTCTACTGGGGGTGGATGTATTGACGAATTACCGGCTGCGACTTGCCACGGGGAGGGCTGCGTAATGGATCTTTCAAGTATCAACCCTGCGGTTCTGATTGCCTCGCTGATGGTGGCCTCGGTTCCGATCATGCTGGCCGCCATTGGTGAGCTGGTGGTGGAGAAGGCCGGCGTTCTGAACCTTGGCGTCGAGGGCATGATGATCATGGGCGCGATTTGCGGCTTTATCGCTGCGGTGAATAGCGGCAGCCCCGTTTTGGGCTTCATCGGCGGAGCTGCGGGCGGCGCTGTGCTGAGCCTGATTTTCGCAGTGCTGACGCAGGTGTTGCTGGCCAATCAGGTTGCCTCCGGTCTGGCGCTGACCCTGTTCGGGGTCGGGCTTTCGAGCCTGATGGGACAGGGCTTCGTGGGCATTCGCCCGCCGTTGACCGAGGCTGTGAACTTCGGCCCCTTGGCGGATATTCCGGTGCTGGGGCATATCCTGTTCCGGCACGATCCGATGGTCTATATCGCGATTGGCGTCGTGGCAGGTGTTTGGGCCGTTTTGCGCTTCACCCGCGCCGGACTGATCTTGCGTGCGGTTGGTGAAAGCCATGAAGCCGCACATGCCCTGGGTTACAAAGTCACACGCATCCGCGTGATGGCGATTGTGTTCGGTGGGGCCATGGCGGGGCTTGGCGGTGCTTACCTGAGCCTGATCCGCGTCCCGCAATGGACCGATGGCATCACCGCAGGTGCGGGCTGGATCGCGCTGGCGATCGTGGTCTTTGCAAGCTGGCGGCCCTGGCGCGTGCTGATCGGCGCCTATCTTTTTGGCGGCATCTCGGTTTTGCAGCTGAATTTGCAAGTTGCAAAGGTTCCAATTCCGCCAGAGTACTTGTCGATGTCGCCCTATCTGATAACCATTCTTGTGCTGGTGATCATGTCATCGGGCAAAGGGCGGAAAGCGCTGAACGCGCCAGCAGCCCTTGGCCAGAATTTCCACGCCTCTCGCTGACCGCGCGGGGCCAAAACCAAACCGGGCCTGACGGGCCTGACCAACTGGGAGAACAGAATGAACCGTAGAACTTTGATGGCAACCGCCGCATTGGGCCTTAGCCTTGCGTTCGGGGGCGGCGCTCAGGCGGCCGGGATGGATAAGGTCAAGGCCTGTTTCGTTTATGTCGGTCCCGTCGGTGACGGTGGCTGGACCTACCAACACGATCAGGGCCGGCTTGCCGTGATCGAGGCATATGGCGACAAGGTTGACGCAACCACCTATCAGGAAAACGTACCGGAAGGGGCCGACAGCGAGCGCGTGTTGACGCAAATGGCGCTGAGCGGCTGCAACATCATCTTCACAACCTCTTTCGGCTATATGGATGCGACCAACGCGGTTGCTGCGAAATTCCCGAATGTGATGTTTGAGCACGCGACCGGCTTCAAACGCGAGCATCCGAATGTCTCTACCTATAACGCGCGCTTCTATGAGGGCCGTGCCGTGCAGGGCTTGATCGCGGGCCGCATGACCAAGAGCAACAAGATCGGCTATATCGGCTCTTTCCCGATCCCCGAAGTGGTCTCGGGCATTAACAGCTACTTCCACAACGCCAAACTGGTGAACCCGGATGTAGAGCTGTCCGTGGTCTGGGCCTTTACCTGGTTTGATCCGGCCAAAGAGGCAGATGCCGCCAAGGCGATGATCGAGCAAGGCGTGGACGTGATCGCCGCCCATACCGATTCCACCGCGCCTCTGGCTGAAGCTGCCAAGACACCGGGCGTGATCGGCTTTGGTCAGGCCTCCGATATGTCGGCTTATAAGGACAGCTCTCGTGTGTCGTCGATCATCGACAACTGGGCGCCCTATTATGTGAAGCGCGTCGGCGAGTTGCTGGAAGGCACCTATGCGCAGACGGATTCCTGGGAAGGCATTGCCAGTGGCGAAGTTGAAATCGGCGAGATCACCGATGTCGTTCCGGCAGATGTGAAGGCCGAAGCAGAGGCCCTGCGCGATGCGATTGCAGCGGGCACGTATCATCCGCTGACAGGGCCGATCAACAAGCAGGACGGCTCTGCCTGGTTGGCCGAGGGCGAAACCGCAAGTGACGGTGATCTGCTGGGGATGGGCTTCTTTATCGAAGGCATCAAAGGCGATATTCCGCTGTAATCCGACCGACGGGTTATATGAAACCGCCGGGGGGCTGTCTGCCCCCCCGGTCCCCCCGAGGATATTTTCGCCGAAAAGAATGCGGATTGCGTTTCGCGCTTTGGCGGCTGCCCCCC
>JBFHGI010000498.1:0-2558 GCA_041583175.1 Pseudorhodobacter sp.
AGGTAGACAAAGGGATCAAACACCTGCCCGGCATCGCCAAAGGATGGCACGTTGAACGGCACATCGCGCAGCCAGAGAGCCGAAAACCCCAGCGCATCTGCCATCTGGGCGAGATCCAGATGGCCCGTCATGTCCGGCACCGCGCTGCCCGGGTAGCTCTCCAGCGGCACCACGAGGCCAATGCTCAACCGATCGGGTTGAAAGACCGTGTTGTAGGCGTGGTTGAGGCGTGGGAACGCCTTGGTTTTCGTATCGTCCAGCATCTGTGACCTCCTTTTTGTCCGCGCGACTCAGAACCCGCTCAGCACCTGCTTGCCAATCACGCGCCCGCTTTCCTGCCGGAGATGGGCGGCGCGCAGGGTCTCTGCGCTCAACTGCCCTGCCCGTTCGGTCAGGGTAGATTGCAGCGTACCCGCGTCAATCATTGCGGACACCCGGTTCAACAGATCGCGCTGTGCGCCGATATCTTCGGTTCCGAACATGGAACGGGTAAACATGAATTCCCAGTGGATGCTCAAGGCCTTGGATTTTGCGGTCTTGATATCCAATACCTGCGGATCGTCGATCAGCGCGATCTGGCCCCGTGGTGCGATGACTTCGATTATGGCGGGCCAATGTTCATCGGTCGCGGTCAGCGCGGCAACATGGGTTGGACTGATGCCAAGCGCCGCGATCTGGGCGACGAGATCGCCGCGGTGATCGACAACGTGATCCGCCCCCATCTTGCGCACCCAATCTGCGGTTTCGGGGCGCGAGGCGGTGGCAATCACAGTCAGCTTGGTCAAGGCCTTGGCCAGCTGGATCAGGATCGAGCCAACACCACCCGCCCCGCCAATCACCAACAGGGTCTGGCCTGTCCCCGCGCCTTCGGTCAGGCGGAAAGAGTCAAACAACATTTCCCAAGCGGTGATCGTGGTCAGTGGAAGCCCGGCGGCTTCAGCGAAATCAAGACTTTGCGGTTTGCGCCCGACGATCCGCTCATCAACAGCATGAAACTCGGCGTTGGTTCCTGCCCGCGTAACGTCCCCGGCATAGAAAACCTCGTCCCCGATCGTGTAACCTTGAACGGCGTCACCAAGCTGTGTCACAACGCCCGCCGCGTCAAAGCCCAGCACCCGCGCCAAAGTGTCAGGCTGTGCTGCCGCGCGCAGCTTGACGTCCACAGGATTGACCGACACGCCCTTGACCGCGACCAACAGGTCATTCGGTCCGACAGTCGGCTGCGCAACCTCGACGAGGGTCAGTTCTTCCGGTGTCCCGGCGATGTGGTATCCAATGGCTTTCATGGTCGTATCCTTGATGAAGTTCTGTGTCGCCTCGTACTTATCTCTTGCAGAATCCGATAAAAGCGGCTGTTTTCAGATTTCATTTTTCCGGATTTGGATATAATCACGATGGATACTGACAACCTGCGCCTCTTCGCCATGGCGGCAGACAGGCTCAATATCACGGCGGCCGGGCGCGAACTTGGTCTTGCCCCTGCTGTTGCGAGCGCGCGGCTGGCCAAGCTTGAACAAGAGCTTGGCGTCGAACTGCTGCGCCGCACGACACGCAAAGTCTCTCTGTCCATCGAAGGATCGGATTTTCTGCCCTATGCCCGCGAAATCCTTGCGCAAGCCGATGCTGCAAGGTCCGTGCTTGGCGGGCCCGAAGCAGGCCCGAAAGGCACCTTGCGTTTCGCGGCCCCCAGTAGTTTCGCGCAACTGCACATCATGCCGCTGCTACCGCAATTTCACGCGCAATACCCTGACCTGACCCTGGACCTGCGTTTGTCTGACAAGCGTTTCGATGCGATTGAGGGCAGCTTTGACCTTGCCCTGCGCAGCGCTCCACTGACCGACAGCAGCCTGAAGGGCCGCAAACTGTCTGACGACACGCGGGTTTTCTGCGCCTCTCCCGGCTATCTGGCCACCTACGGTACACCGACAACACCAAAAGACTTGGTGCACCATCACCTGATTGCATGGGGCAATCTTGAGAGGCGCGAGTTGATCAATACCGCTGGTGAAACCGCCACGCTCGACCCGGCGGACATGATCTGTCGAACCATTCTGGATGACGGCGCCGCGCAACGTGAAGCGACCATCGCGGGCGCTGGATTGTCGGTGAACTCGCTTTGGAGCGTCGCCCATGAAATTGCAGCCGGTCGTCTTGTCCGGTTGCTGCCTGACTGGATTATGAACGATCACTCGGTGCTCTGGCTGGTCTACCCCCGATCAAATGTGCTTACCCCCAAGACACGTATTTTTATGGACTTTCTGATCAGGCACTTGGGTAATCGGCCCACTTGGCGCGAATGAACGAAAGCCGGCGCCCCACGCCGAAGTTGTGGCCGCGCCATCCGCCCTATTGCATGATCCGTTGGTTGGAATACCGCCCTGAAGCTCTCCAATCGCATTGATCATGTCCAGCAAGTCCACGGACCCGCACTTCGTCGCCGGGCCCAAAGTGAATCCTCTCTGCCTGCCACGGCTCGTTTTGATTTTGCTTGATTGACAGCCATTGGTCGTAGCAATTGGGATGTGCAAGTTTCCACTACAACATTGATTGCATTCGCC
>JBFHGI010000499.1:0-2555 GCA_041583175.1 Pseudorhodobacter sp.
GGCTCCTCCAAGGCGCACAAGGACATCCGCCGCATGCTGGTCGAGGATCACAAGCTTGACGCGATCATCAAGCTGCCCTCGGGGGTGTTTCGCCCCTATGCCGGGGTGTCCTGCGCCATCGTGGTGTTCACCAAGACCGGCGTGGGCGGCACCGGGGATGTCTGGTTCTATGACATGACGGCGGACGGGATGAGCCTTGATGACAAGCGCACGCCGCTGCTGGAGGAGGCCAAGCTTGGCCCCGTGCCAGAGGTTTCGCTGACCGAGGAGGAGCACACCAAGAACAACCTGCCCGATATCCTGGCCCGCTGGCAGGCGCTGGCGGGGGAAACCGAGCGCCCCCGCACCGCGCAAAGCTTCACGGTGCCCGCGACTGAGATCATCGCCACCGGATCATGGGATCTGTCCCTGAACCGCTACAAGGAGATCGAGCATGAAGAGGTGGAACACGCCTCCCCCGCCGAGATCATCGCAGAACTGCGCGCGTTGGAGGGCGAGATTGCGGAGGGGCTGGATCGGTTGGAGGGGATGTTGGGATGAGATGGACAATAGTCCCATTTACCGATGTTCTGGAAGACGTAACCGGCGGCAACGAGAAAACAAAGCAAGGCGATTATGCGGCCAGTGGTGCCTATCCTATTGTTGATCAGGGACAATCCTTGATCGGCGGATATACCGACGACGCCAACAGCCTATGCAAGGCTAATGCACCAGTGATCGTTTTCGGCGATCACACTAAGGCACTAAAGTACGTCGATTTCCCGTTCTGCCTCGGTGCAGATGGGACCAAAGTTCTGAAGCCAAAGCAGAACGCCGACACGAAATACCTCTATTACGCACTACATAATATCCACATCCCTGAAGCCGGCTACAGCAGACACTTTAAGTATCTGAAGGCAGGAAAAATCCCCCTCCCGCCGCTGGAGGAGCAGAAGCGGATTGCGGGGATATTGGATCAGGCGGACGCGCTCCGCCGCCTCCGCACCCGCGCCCTCGACAAGCTGAACACCCTCGGACAGGCGATCTTTCATGAGATGTTTGGGGAGGGCCTCAAGGGGAAACTGTGGCCCGAGGTTGAGTTGAAAGATGCCGTCGCGGAAGGAACAATTGTTACCTATGGGATCGTTCAAGCTGGCGATGAATACCCTGGTGGAGTACCGTATATCCGCACCGGAGATATTAAAAATGGGGAGATTTCGACAGTTGGATTGAGGCATACATCTCCGGAAGTCGCAGCCAAATTCGAACGATCAAAGGTCCGTGCGGGCGAGATCGTGATGAGCATTCGCGCAACTGTGGGCACTACGGCTATTGTTCCGGAGGGTCTAGATGGCTCAAACCTAACCCAGGGAACAGCAAGAATAGCTCCAGGAGTGAAAACCAACGGCGCTTTCCTAAATAGCTACTTGCAGAGCTTACCAATCCAAACGTGGATACAACGCCAAGTGAAAGGCGCGACATTCCGAGAAATAACTTTGGGACGACTGCGCGAGCTACCAGTTGCCCTTCCTCCCATGGAAATCCAGAAGAACTTCGCCTCTGCCATGAGCAGCCTACAGTCAGAATTGAATATACAAGAAAAAAATCTTGGCAAAGCGGAAACCCTCTTCGCCGCCCTGCAACACCGCGCCTTCCGCGGGGAACTTTGACGCCACCACACTCAATGGTTGAGAAGTCGAAAACGCCGGTCTAACCTCCTGCAAGCTCAGGATTTTGCCGATGACCCAATTCGCCTTTCTTGCCCCCGACTTCCCCGATCTGGGGCAACACGCCCAAAAGGCGGAAAAGCTGGCCCTGTCGGACCCGCGCGGTGCCTGTTTCTGGGCGCGACTGACGTTGGAAACCGCGCTGAAATCGCTCTATCGCCGCGACCCCGCCCTGCGCCATCCCTATGAACGTACGCTGGCCGCCCTGATCGCCGAACCCAGTCTTGAGGCGCTGACCGGCCCGGCCATCGTCACCAAGGCCCGCTATATCAAGGACCAGGGCAACCGCGCCGCCCATGACAGTGGCAAGCCGCTGTCGCCGCAAGACGCCGCCGCCACGGTGCGCGAACTGTTCCATGTCTGCTATTGGATCGCCCGCACCTATGCCACCGGCGCCAAGCCCGACCCGGCGCTGCGGTTCGACATCGGCAAGCTGGAAAAATCCCTGACCATCAGCGCCAGCACGGTCGCCCAGATCCAGAAGATCGAAGGCGAGGTCAAGGCCGCCACCAAACGCGCGGAGGAGGCCGAGGAAGCGCGCCAATCCTCCGAGGCGGGCCGCATCGCATTGGAGGCAGAACTGGCCCAGCTGCGCGCCGAGGTGGCCGAGGCGCGGCGCGCCAACCAGGCCGTTCCCGACCCGCATGACTATGATGAGGCCACCACCCGCGACGCCTTTATCGACCTGCTGTTGCACGAAGCCGGCTGGCCGCTGGATCAGCCCCGCGACCGGGAATTTCCGGTGCAGGGCATGCCCAACCAAAGCGGCGAAGGGTTCGTCGATTACGTGCTTTGGGGGGCAGACGGCAAACCGCTTGGGCTGGTGGAGGCGAAGCGCAGCAAGAAGGA
>JBFHGI010000500.1:0-2550 GCA_041583175.1 Pseudorhodobacter sp.
AATCGTCTTCTCTGCATCGCTCATCGTGAGGACCATATGAAACGGCGATGAAAAGGTGGCCAGCCAACCGGCTTTGTCACGGCGATGCATCAAATAGCCGCTGAACAGGGAATGGCAGGATTGGCATTGCGTCAGCGCCAGATCACGCCCGTCCGGCGGCAGGGTGCTGGCCATATCGGGGGCCGCTTTGACTGGCGATATGACCGAAAGATAGGCGGCCAAGGTCGCGGCTGTCCGCGCCGGCAAATCGGGCGCACGCTCGGTGATTTCTGCCGCCCAATCCTCTGCCGTCAGTTTCTGTGACAATGCCCAAGCTTGCGCGTCGGCTGTGGGAAAAACGGCACCAAAGCTTTCACGCCCGCCATCGGGCATAAAGGCAAAGGGGTCGCTTTGCGCAAGCGCCACCGCACCCCCGAACACGACAAGCGCGGCCAGCGCCAAATTGCGGGGGGCGCTGCGCATCACCCTGCCCCGGGTATATGGTCGCTATAATCAAAAACGGGGACAGACAGTATCTCGACTGCTTCCGTTGCGGGAAATCCGTTCCCCCGCATCCGATCAAGGCCAAGTGCCGTTTTATCGGCGACAAATTCCTCGCCGCAGTTGGGGCAGGCCATGCCCGGGATGTTGCGGATAACGACAATCCCCGATTTCCGCCAAAACGCCGTTTCGATCTTTGTGTGCAGCAGATCCCCTTCGCCGCATTTACCGCAGCGCACGGCGGCCTCTCCTTTTTCCAGATTGTCAGGCGCGAATGCCTCATTGGCAGCATTGAATTTCATGTGTCAAACCATCCCTTTAGCAGCGGCATAGATGCGCTTGGCATCCGGACGCATCCAGTTGAACATTTCTGGCGACGCCGGTGGCGGCGCATCCGGAAAGGCGATACGGCGAAAGCGGGCGCCCTCGACGTTTTCGGCACAGCGGGCAACAACCTCGGCGGCTGGGCCAAGCGTGTAATAGGATTGATCCACCGCCAGCAGCCGCCGTGTTTTGGTCACGGAATTCACGAGTGTCTCGGTATCCATCTCTTTCAAAGCCCGCAGGTCGATCACTTCGACCGACATGCCTTCGCCCGTCAGTTGTGCTGCGGCCTTAAGGATTTCGGGCATACCCGCCCCCGAACCGACAATGGTCAGATCGTTCCCTTCCTGGCGCACCGCAGCCTTGTCGAGCGGCACCTCATAAGGTTCGTCCGGCACCTCCTCGGACAACATCCGCAAGCCCGCGGGGTAAAGGTAGACCACCGGATCAGGGCTGCGCAGTGCCGCATGCATCATGCCTTTTGCGTCATAAGGCGTTGACGGCACCACCGTGCGGACGCCCGCAATATGCATATAGGCGCTGTCCACCTCATAATCAGAATGTTGCCCCGCAAAACCGGGGGTCTGACCTGTCATCTCGATCACGAACACCACCGGCATAGAGGCTTTGCCTCCGGTCATATGCCGCAGCTTGCCCGCATGGTTCTGGATCAACTGATACGGCATCCCTGCGCCTTGATAGGGAATATAGGTCGCAGACCGCGACCCCGCGAGCCCTGCCCCGAGAACGGCAGAACACATCCAGTTCTCGTCAATGCCGGTATTGACCACCCGTTTGCGCCCGAATTCGGTTTCAAGATTGATAACCGGCATTCCCGCATTTGATGCCACCGGCGGCGTCAGTTCGAATATCCACGTCATGGCCGGATCGTTTTGCATTTCCCATTGCACCGCTTCCAGCACCGAATACATCCATGTCTTTACAGTCATTTCGAACTCCTCCTCAGGATCTTCATGCGATTTGGCGAGGCAAAACTTCACCCGTGGCAAAAACATTCTTCAGCCCGTCTTCGGGCTTGCAAAGCGGCTGTTCGGCGGCCCAAGCAAAGGCCGCAGTGACCTCATCGCGCACCTCTTGTTCCAAGGCATCGGCGGCGGCGGCGTCAAGCACACCCCAATCGATCAAGGTGTCGCGGGCAATATCTACCGGATCGCGCTGCATCCATGCACGCACCTCACGTTCCGGACGGAAAGAGGTGATAGCCAATGGGTCATAGCCAAAGGCCCCAAGCTTGCCGACCTCGGCCCCCGGCGCGCCCCAGTGATTGTAATAGCGATAGGTCTTGGCCTCGATAAAGGTCGGCCCACCACCAGAGCGGGCACGGTCTACCGCCTCTTTGGCCGCATTATAGACTTGGAACACATCCTGACCGTCGACCACACGCGCGGGGATGCCGTAAGCCCGCGCCGCATCGGCAATATCTGTATGCGGGCAGGAATAGGAATAATGCGCATACTGGTGATAGAGGTTGTTCTCCAACACATAAATGAAGGGCAGATCGAGCATTTTCGCGTTGTTCAGGGCAGAATGGAAATGCGGGGTCGCATAGGTGCCATCGCCCGCGAAAACGACCGAAACCTGATCCGAGCCACGCGCCCGAAAGGCAAAGGCCGAACCGGTCGCAATCGCATGGCCCGGCCCGATCATGCCATCCGCACCGATAAACCCGACCGAAGGGTCAGAGATGTGCATCTCGGCCGCATAACCACCATTCAGGCCAGTGGC
>JBFHGI010000501.1:0-2545 GCA_041583175.1 Pseudorhodobacter sp.
ATCTGGCGGGCGGAAACGCAAGCCTGCCTGACGCGTAACGGCATAGTTCTGGTTAACCGGTAGGGCCCCATGATCCGCATCCTTTCTGCCTGTCTTTTGCTTTCGGCCTGTGTTTCCTCCAACCCGGTGGAGGCTGTGGCACGGGCGAGCGCGAAATCGGTGGTTCTGCCCATCGTCCAACAGCGCCTCCCCGGCCCGCAGGCCGAGGCGGTGGCGGTTTGCGTGATCGACAACGCCACCACTGACGAGATTTTCACTTTGGCCCGCGATGTCGGCACCCGTGCGGGCACCAGCACCGTGCAAACTGTCGCGACCATCCTGCAACGCCCCGACACCATTCAATGCGTGCTGCGAGCGGGCATTCCGGGCCTCTCGTTATGACCATGGGGGCTGGCCAGAATCGCAAACTCGACCGGAAGGACGTGAACCGCTTTTTGCGCCAGAAAGGGCTTGTCGCCCTTGCCGATAAATCCAATGCCGCCCATTTGCAGCGCTTTGCTCTGGCCCCTGATGTGGTCTTTGATGTCGGCGTCGATACCGGCACGCCCTTTTTGTACCAGGCCTTCCCCGAAGCGCATTTCGTGCTGATAGACCCGCGCAAAGAAGCCGAGGAAACGCTTAAATCCCCCGATGCGCCGGCCAAAGGCAGCTTCCACTTGCTCGCTTTGGGCGGCAAGGCCGGGGAGATGACGCTGAACATCCCCTTCTCGGAAAAGGGGGAACATGGCGCGATGGCCAGTTTGCGGCAGCGGCAGGGCTATCTGGCCGACAAAATCGAATGGATCGAAACGCGGCAAGTGACGGTAGAGCGTCTTGATACCATTGCCGCCGCCTACCCCGGCCGTGTTGGCCTGAAGATTGACACCGAAGGGTTTGAGGATGAAGTTCTGGCGGGTGCGCCCGAAACACTTGCCCGCTGCGATTTCGTGATCCTCGAGATGTCGCTGACCCGGCGCTTTGATACCACCACCCCGCCCAGCCAGATCATCGCCCGCCTTGCCGCCGCAGGGCTGGAATTCCGCGATGTTCTGCGCATGACAGGCGACGGGCGCGGCGGCCCTGCCCCCCGCCTGATGGATATGCTTTTCACCCGTTGGGCAGCCGATGCCCCGGCCCCCCTAAACCACGCTTAAAGGAGACGGACCCATGGTTCAGTTCACCCTGCCAAAGAACTCGACAATCCGCACGGGCAAGACATGGCCCAAGCCCAGCGGCTCCAACGTGCGCAAGTTCCAGATCTATCGCTGGACGCCGGATGATGGCGAAAACCCGCGGGTCGACACGTATTTCGTTGATATGGATACCTGCGGCCCGATGGTTCTGGACGCGCTGATCAAGATCAAGAACGAGATCGACCCCACGCTGACCTTCCGCCGGTCCTGCCGTGAAGGGATCTGCGGGTCTTGCGCGATGAACATCGGCGGCATCAATACGCTGGCCTGTATCTATGGCCTGGATGAGGTGAAGGGCGATGTGAAAATCTACCCGCTGCCACATATGCCTGTGGTGCGCGACCTGATCCCCGACCTCAACCATTTCTACGCCCAGCATGCCTCGATCATGCCGTGGCTGGAAACCAAGACCAACACACCTGCGAAGGAATGGAAGCAATCCATCGAGGATCGTGAAAAGCTGGACGGGCTGTATGAATGCGTGATGTGCGCCTGCTGCTCCACCTCTTGCCCGTCTTACTGGTGGAACTCGGACCGCTATCTGGGGCCGGCCGCTTTGCTGCACGCCTATCGCTGGATTATCGACAGCCGCGATGAGGCGACACCGGAACGGCTGGACGATCTGGAAGACCCGTTCAAGCTCTACCGTTGCCATACGATCATGAACTGCGCCAAGACCTGCCCTAAAGGGCTGAACCCGGCCAAGGCGATTGCGGAAATCAAGAAGAAAATGGTCGAACGCGTGGTTTGACCCGACAGGGCGCAGGGGAAGCCTTGCGCCCGACATATGCACGGCACGCAATGCCGCATCGCAGAATGCGCCATTGCTGCGCTGCCGCATACCGCCTATATTCGCGGCGGGAGGAACCTTGAGACCTGAGAGGTTCAAATGCAATACGATCCCGAAACCCTTGCTGCACAAGCATTGGCTGCCCTCAACCAATCCTATGAATATTATGACGCCGAAGCCCCCGAGGCCGAGGAAACGGTTGAGTATTTCGAATATATCGAAGCTGCGTAGCCTCGGCGCTTGGCAAGTCGAAAGTCGCATGGGATAAACCGCCATGCCCATTCTCCTTCTTGTCTTGCTGCTTGGCACCTTGCTGTACATGTGGCTTTCCCGCCGGAATTCGACACTGACGCGCGCTTGCCGTTGGCGTTTGGACAGGGCGGGCGGTCCAAATCACTACCGCTGTGCAGCCTGCATGGCCGAAACCGATACGGATAAGGGCAAGCAACCGCGCGATTGCCTGCGCAAATCACGGTAGACCTGCGCTTGACGGGGCATTGATTTCGACGCACCGTGCCGGAATGAAAGCGCAAAATCCTGCTCACCCCGCCCCTGCCGATGCCGCCCTGCGTGCCGCTATCGC
>JBFHGI010000502.1:0-2543 GCA_041583175.1 Pseudorhodobacter sp.
CTGGTGGGTCTATGTGGTCTATCTGCCGATCTTCTGCATCGAGGCGGGATTGAGCGATAAGGTCGGCGGCGTCGCCCTGTCCTTGTCCAACGCGTTGCTGTTTGTGACGCCATTGATGCTGCGGGTGATTAACAAGGTTACCGTTCGACGCGGCGTTCGGGGGGCCTTTGCCATTTGCGCGCTGGCTTTCATCGGCTCGGCGCTTGCCTCGCCTATGCCATGGGGTGCCGTCCTGCTGATGATGGGCGGCTCGGTGATGTTGGTCGTTCTGGACGTGGCAGGGGGGCTGCCGTTCCTGATGGCCGTCAAACCGTCGGAGCGGACGGAGATGGCGGCGATCTATTCCAGCTTCCGCGATGTCTCGGGGATTTTGACTCCGGGGGCGGCTTGGCTTGTGTTGCTGGTGGCGCCTTTGCCGGGGGTGTTTGCTGTGGCAGGCCTTGGCATGGCCGTATGTGTCGGCATCGCCAGCAAACTGCACCCGCGCCTCGGCACCAGCCGCCCGTCACACGGGCGATTGCTGCCGGGCGAATAGGGCCGGTTAATCCAACAAACGCCGCGCGATAACCTGCGCCTGAATTTCGGCAGCGCCTTCAAAGATGTTCAGAATACGCGCATCACACAGGATGCGGCTGATCTGATATTCCAACGCGAAACCATTGCCGCCGTGGATTTGCAAGGCATTATCCGCCGCCGCCCAAGCCACCCGCGCGCCGAGCAATTTCGCCATGCCTGCCTCCAGGTCGCAGCGCTTGTCGTGATCTTTCTGCCAAGCGCTGAAATAGGTGAGCTGCCGTGCGATCATCACCTCAACCGCCATCATAGCCAGCTTGCCCGACACACGCGGGAAGGCGATCAGAGACTTGCCGAATTGCTTGCGGTCCAATGCGTATTGCATGCCGACTTCAAGCGCATTTTGTGCCACACCGATGGCCCGCGCCGCCGTCTGGATGCGCGCGGATTCAAAGGTCTGCATCAACTGTTTGAAGCCTTGCCCCGGAACCCCGCCCAGCAGGTTCTCGCCCTTCACCGCGAAACTGTCGAAGGCCAGCTCATATTCCTTCATGCCGCGATAGCCCAGAACCTCAATCTCGCCGCCGGTCATGCCGGGGGTCGGGAAGGGGACCGCATCCGTGCCCGGTTCTTTTTCGGCCAGAAACATCGACAAACCGCGATAGTCGGTGGTGTCGGGGTCGGTGCGCGCCAGCAAAGTCATCACCTGGGTGCGTGCGGCATGGGTGATCCATGTCTTGTTGCCGGTCACCGACCAGTCGTCACCGGATTTCACCGCGCGGGTGCGCAGAGAGCCAAGGTCGGAACCAGTGTTCGGTTCGGTAAAGACAGCGGTTGGCAAAATCTCACCGCTCGCCAGTTTCGGCAGCCATTGGGATTTCTGCTCGTCAGTCCCGCCGCACAAAATCAGTTCGGCGGCAATCTCCGACCGGGTCGCCAGAGAGCCGACACCGATATAGCCGCGCGAAAGTTCCTCGGACACAACCACCATCGAGGCTTTGGATAGACCAAACCCGCCGAGGTTCTCGGGGATTGTCAGGCCGAACACACCCATTTCCGCAAGCTTTTCGATGATTTCCATCGGGATCAATTCGTCGCGTAAATGCCAGCCATGGGCGTGGGGGGTAACTTCCTCATCCGCGAAGCGGCGGAATTGGTCGCGGATCATCTCCAATTCTTCATCCAAGCCGCTGGCACCAAAGGTGGCACGGCCGTGATTGTCTTGCATCAGACCGACCAAGGCCGTGCGTGCCGCCTGGCTGTTCCCTTGTGCGATCAAACGCGCCGCGGCGCTGCCCGGCTCCCATGTGATGCCGAGGTCCGATAACCGTGCGATTTCGCCTTGGCTCATCGGGATGCCGCCGTGCAACTGCGCGAGATACTCGCCAAAGCCTATTTGCAGCAGCAGACGCTCCATATCGCCAAATGCACCCGTTTCGGTCAGGCGCTTGGCCCAAGCCTGCATCTGCACGAGGCTTTCGCGATAGGTCGCAAGCCAGCTCAGGCAATGGGCGGCGAATTGATTGGCCTCAATCGCAGCGGCGGACACCTTGCCTTCCACAGTGACAAGTTCTCGAAAAGCGTCGCGGGCATTGTCAAACAGAGTATTCACTTCGGGCAGCGCCGCCTCTGTCAGACCCAGTAGATCGACCAGAATGACGCTTTCAACATCGGCAAAGCCTTGTCCATCATGGGCCATCGCAGAATCCTTCCCCGGCTAATTGCTGCACTTGCACAATGGTCTAGAGCCTTTGCACCCGCAGCGCAACAAGATTTCAATATTTATGCGTAATGCGACCGAATGTGTCGCAGCGGACGACGTGGAGATTGGATCGCCTGCTTTTTTACAAGCGGTAGCGCCATGTCGTTATTTCGCAATGGGAATCCCTTTCGTCGGGGGGTAAGCAAACATGGCAAACGCAAGGTTTCATATGGGGGTAGCGTGGCTTTTCTTGGTCATTTCACGGCAGATCTTAGTCTTGGTGTCTTTGCCCTGGTCGTGGCCGTCACGCTGTTTGCGGGATTTGTGA
>JBFHGI010000503.1:0-2541 GCA_041583175.1 Pseudorhodobacter sp.
CCCGACCTACGCAAACCCATCGAAAACCGCGCCTTTATCGCGCCCATGCGGGTCGAATAATCGCTGTCACCTTCCGGCAATTGCCAGACGCAATGCAAATGGTCGGGCAGCACCACCCAGGCTTTGACCGTGAAGGGGCGTTCGGCGCGGGTGGTTTGCACCGCTGCCCGCAAGGCGTCGATATGGCGGGTCAGGGTTTCCGACCCGCGCTCGGCAAGGGCGGTGGTAAAGAACACCGAGGCGCCGGGAATGCGGGGGCGGATAAAGCGTGACATGGCCGCAGTCTGGCCGGAACTTGGTTAAGGAATCCTTGATATCTCAAGCGCTAAGCCGAGATTTCCCCGCGCATGCGGGTTAAGAAATGATGAAGAAAGTCAAGGAAGTCATAAATAATCAATAGGTTAAATGTCATTCCGCGCGCGATTCACCGTGCGGAGCGGTCGCCCTATCGCTCACCCCTGAAAATGCTCCCCCGGACCATTTTCGCGGGCTGGGGCCCGCCGGGCCTCACCCCCGCTTGCACCCACTCCGCTGCGGCGTTAAACGGGGGAAACGCTGAAAAAGGGGCCCTCATGTCCATTGATATCGATACCGCGCGCAAGGTCGCGAAACTCGCCCGGATCCGGGTGGAAGAGGCGGAATTGCCCGCCCTCGCGCAGGAACTTTCGGGAATTCTGGGCTTCATGGAGCAGCTGAACGAAGTGGATGTGGAAGGGGTCGAGCCGATGACCTCGGTCACGCCGCAGCGGTTGAAACGGCGGGCGGATGTGGTGACGGATGGGGATATTCAGGCGCAAATCCTGAAAAACGCCCCCGATGCCCGCGAAGGATTTTTTGCAGTGCCGAAGGTGGTGGAATGACACATCTGAACGAACTCACCATCAGTGCCGCCCGCGATGCGCTGCGCAAGGGCGACACCACGGCGGTCGATCTGACCATGGCCTGCTTGACCGCGATGGATGCGGGGGACGGGCTGAACGCCTTTGTTCACAAAACGCCCGAGATTGCGCTGGATATGGCCCGCGCCGCCGATGCCCGCATCAAGGCCGGCGATGCCCCCGCGATGTGCGGCATCCCGCTGGGGATCAAGGATCTGTTTTGCACCAAGGGCGTGCCCTCGCAGGCGGCCAGCAACATCCTGAAAGGCTTCAAGCCGGAATACGAATCCACCGTCACCACCCAGCTTTTCAACGCGGGCGCGGTGATGCTGGGCAAGCTGAACATGGATGAATTCGCGATGGGCTCGTCGAATGAAACATCCTGTTACGGAAACGCGATCAACCCGTGGAAGGTCGATGACCGCGAACTGACCCCCGGCGGCTCCTCCGGTGGGTCGGCCTCGGCGGTGGCGGCCGATATGTGCCTTGCAGCCACGGGCACCGATACCGGCGGCTCCATTCGTCAGCCTGCGGCCTTTACCGGCATCGTGGGGATCAAGCCGACCTATGGCCGCGTCAGCCGTTGGGGCGTGGTGGCCTTTGCTTCCTCTCTCGATCAGGCGGGGCCAATGACGAAATCGGTGCGCGATGCGGCGATCATGCTGGGCGCGATGTGCGGCCATGACCCGAAAGACAGCACCAGCGCCGACTTGGCCGTGCCGGATTTTGAGGCGGCGCTGACCGGCGATATCCGCGGCAAGAAAATCGGCATTCCGCGCGAATACCGGATGGATGGCATGCCCGCCGAGATTGAAAAGCTGTGGGCCGATGGCACTGCGATGCTGAAGGATGCGGGGGCGGAGATTGTCGATATCTCCTTGCCACACACGAAATACGCGCTGCCAGCATACTATGTGATTGCACCTGCCGAGGCCTCCTCGAACCTCGCCCGCTATGACGGGGTGCGCTATGGCCACCGCGCCAATCTGAAGGCGGGCGATGGCATCACCGAGATGTATGAGAAAACCCGCGCCGAAGGCTTCGGCCATGAGGTGCAGCGCCGCGTGATGATCGGGACCTATGTTCTCAGCGCCGGGTTCTACGATGCCTATTACAACCGCGCCCGCCGTGTGCGCGCCTTGATCAAGCGCGACTTCGATCAGGTCTTTGCCGCCGGTGTGGATGCGATCCTGACGCCTGCCACGCCCTCTGCGGCCTTTGGGCTGGGGGAAATGGCGAATGCCGATCCGATCCAGATGTATCTGAATGACGTGTTTACCGTTACAGTGAACCTCGCGGGCCTTCCCGGTATTTCGGTCCCGGTGGGCCAGGATGCGCAAGGCTTGCCCTTGGGCCTGCAACTGATCGGCAAACCCTGGGATGAGGCTGGCTTGCTGAATCACGCCTATGTGCTTGAACAGGCTGCGGGCTTTGTGGCCAAACCGAATAAATGGTGGTAAACGCCAGCGCTGAACAGTTTGCTACCGGAGTAGCGCATGCAATCGCTTAAATATTTGACGGCCGTGCTGGCCCTCGCCGCTTGCTCGACACCCGTCCCCGATTCCGGGGCAGGGGTCGGCTTTGGCGATTATTCCGAATATGTCCGCCAGCGTGAGGCGGCGCAGCAAAGCCTTGGGCAACCGCTTAGCGCGACGACACCGCA
>JBFHGI010000504.1:0-2523 GCA_041583175.1 Pseudorhodobacter sp.
GAATGACGGGCTGACAACGGGCGCCGAGATCAAGCTACTGGAAATCCTTGCCCAGTCCGGCACGGCTTTTTCGGATGTTCTGGCAAGCTATCGCGTGGTGATTTTCGTATTGCTGGTCTTTGCCACCGCTTTGATGGTGGCGGCGTTGGTTTTTCTGGTGACGATCATCGCGCTGAACCGGCGGATTTCGGCGATCCAGCGGTCGGGGATTCAAGTCTCCAGCCTGCTGATCAGCCGGGAAAGCAATGCGGTTTATATCAACGATCTGGAATTCAAGCTGACCGAGGCCGCGATTGAAACACTGTCTGTGTTGGCTGAGGCTCGGATGGATGATGATGTGATGACGGGGGCGCAGATCGAGGGCGTGATCTCCGGCAGGGATTCCTCGGATTGTGAGGAAGCGGCGGGGGCGACGCGGGTCAAGCGGCTGCGCGATGCTTTGGGAAATCAGCTCGTCAGCGAATTGCTGGTGAAAACGATTGCGAGGCGGGGCTATGTGCTGGCCGTGGGCAAGGATGTGATCCGTATGATGTAGGCCTGCCATTCCGCAGCAGGAATCGCGCGCGGATATCTACCTAACCAACTGACAACATTATATATTAAATAGCAAATTAACCCAAAATTAACCCACACGCAGCGGCTAGAGCGGAAGATGGGCCCGCACAGCCAGGCCCGTCTCTTGCCAATCCAGGTCAATGGAACCACCAACAGCCTGAAACAGATCATAAACGATTTTGGAACCGCTCCTCCGCTTGGGCTCGATCACCTTGGGGCCGCCGGTTTCTGCCCAATCCAGCGTAAGTCTGCCGCCGTCATTCCCGGGCACACAGTCCCATCGCAATCTGACCTGCCCTGTCTCGGCACCAAGTGCACCGTATTTGACAGAATTGGTCGCCAGTTCATGCAGCCCGAGCGCGATACAGGACACCAACTGGCTTGGCAGCACAATCTCTGGCCCGTCGAAATCGAGTTGCGCGGCACCTGAAGGCGCATAGGCAGACAGGATCGTCTGCGCGAGCTTTTCCATCGTCAGGTTTTCACCCTCTGGCCGGTTGATGGTCTGGAAATGGGCATCGCTCAGGGATCGAAGGCGGGCATCTATCGTGGCCCCCAACTCTTTTGCGTCCGTCTCCTCCCGCGTTGACATCCGGATGACGACGCCCATCACATTCACGATGTTGCGCAGGCGGTGCATAAGCTCTTTTTCGGCCAACGCCTGTGCCCGCCGCTCGGCCTCCCGTTTGGCGGTGACATCAAGCTGAGAGCCGAAGAAATACAAAAGCTTACCGTCATCATCCAGTATCGGACCAAGCTGAAGCGCATTCAGGAACTTTGAGCCGTCTTTCCGGTAGTTCATAATTTCGACGGTTTCGACCATATGGCTCTGGATGGCGCGCCGAACAGCGGCAACACTTTCCGGCGTCGTCTCCTCGCCTTGCAGAAACCTGCAATTCTGGCCGATGACGTCTTCTTCCGCATAGCCGGTCAGCGCGAAAAACGCGGCATTGGCAAAAACAATCGGGTTGTCAGGCAAATTCGGGTCAGTGATGCAAAGGGGGATGCGTGCATAGCGAACGGCTTGCGCCATTGCTTTGTCATTCTTGAAATCCCAGCGAGGATGGTTTTTCACGTCTGTCAATCAAGCGTCTCACTCTTCTGAACCTATCAACGCAACGACAGATTTTCTTGCATCGCGCCCGAGGGCAGCTTTCGTTGGCACCCCGGTTTCAGGGCAACGGCACGGGCAAAGTAACATGCAGTAACATTATTTTGCAATCCTTGGAAGAGTTGGCCTGTCGCGCCTCACTTGCATCTCGCCGCTTTGCGTTTGGCGGTGGCCCCGATCCAGTCGGGTTTGGACCGGAAATCGGGCGTGAGGTTGGACAGCGCCGTCCAGCCGTCAAAGCTGCCGTCATCATCCACGTCTACCTCGACCATATCGCCAGAGATTTGCCCCACCACGACCGGATAGGAATAGCCCGCGACCGGGTTGAGTTGCTGATGCTTGCGGCCCTTGCAGGCGCGCGCCTGTGTCGTATCACCCGGCTTGGAGGTTTCGGTGCGCCGCACCACGGCATCGCCATTGCAGACAAAGCGGCGGTCATTTGCAATGATCTCGTTAAAGATCGGGTTGATGGAAAACAGCCCCTGCGCATTCCAGAACCCTATATAGCTGTCGGGGAGCAAGGGATTTTGGACATCGGCATCCAGTATCAGGCCTTGGCTGCATCCGTTGCCGGACGGTTGGCCGAACCATTCGGTATCCACCTCATGCTGGAACAGGTGCCATTTGCCCGAGGAGTAGAATTTGCTTGTTTCATGGAACGAGGCCGAGGCGGAAATCCATGTGAATTCCGCCAGTTTGCGGTCCAGCAGCATTTGCAGCACATAGCCGTTGCCATAGGCCCCGACGCGGTAGCCTGCGGGGCGCAGTTGGCGGTTCAATTCGGTGAAATAGGCGATGATGCGGCGTTCGATCTCACCTCCGTCCGAGGCGGGGTTATATTCGAAATCCATGCCGAA
>JBFHGI010000505.1:0-2521 GCA_041583175.1 Pseudorhodobacter sp.
AGAACCTTTCCTGAGCGATCCGGACTATCTTGACGTGTTCAGAATGGTTGCCGAGGGGCTCTTGTCCCAAAAACGATGGGCCTCCCTTCGTCAACGACCAGACGAATGAAAGCCAAAGCCTGTGTTGGACCTTTGGCACATCATAGCTATATACTGGGCATCACTTTGATCGGAGTATGGCAATGGCAGAAAAACAGCAGCAGGTCGCCCAGATAGATCCCGTCTGGCAGCGCGTGTGCGACGAGGCGGTACAGGCCATCGCCGCAGAGCCTTTGTTGGGCGGCCTGATCCATTCCAGCATCTTGCATCATCCCTCGTTCGAACGGGCGCTTGCCTACAGGTTCTCTCTGAAACTCGCATCCGGTGAGATGAGCGAGCAAATCTTGCGAGAGATCGCGGATGAGGCCTTCGCAGCCGCCCCAGAGGTCGGGCAATGCGCGCGGGCCGATGTGATGGCCGTGTTCGAGCGTGACCCCGCCTGCCACCGCTTTTTGCAGCCGATGCTCTTCTACAAAGGCTTCCAAGCGGTGCAGGCCTACCGGATCGGGCATTGGCTCTGGGGCCAGGGGCGCAAGGATCTGGCTTATTTCGTCCAGATGCGAGTGTCCGAGGTGTTTGGCGTTGACATCCATCCAAATGCACGGCTTGGCCGCGGGATCATGATTGATCACGCCCATTCCATTGTTATCGGCGAAACCGCTGTGGTCGGGAACAATGTCTCAATGCTGCACTCCGTCACTCTTGGTGGTACCGGCAAGGAAGATGGCGACCGTCACCCCAAGATCGGTGATGGCGTCCTGATCGGGGCAGGGGCGAAGGTACTGGGCAATATCAGCGTTGGCCATTGCTCCCGCATTGCGGCAGGTTCGGTGGTTTTGCACGATATACCGGCCTGCAAGACAGTTGCCGGCGTGCCCGCGCGCGTTGTGGGAGAGGCGGGATGTGACCAACCCTCAATCATGATGAACCAATTGATCGACGACGAAAACGAGTAATCTTCAGTCAAAAGAAAAAGCCCGGTTGCCGCAGGCAACCGGGCTTTTTGTTGTCTTGGCTTAGCCTCAGGCCAGCATAGACATCGGGTTTTCCAGATTGTCGATCACGGCTTTCAGGAACTCCGCGCCCAAAGCACCGTCGATCACACGGTGATCCACCGACAATGTCATAGACATCACCGTCGCGACCACAATCTCTCCCGCTGCATTCACCACCGGCTTTTTCACACCGGCCCCAACCGCAAGAATAGAGCCATGCGGCGGATTGATCACAGCGTCGAAATTGTCGATGCCCATCATCCCGAGGTTAGAAATTGCAAAACTGCCGCCCTGATATTCATGCGGAGCGAGTTTTTTGGTTTTCGCGCGGCCAGCCAGATCCTTCATCTCGGCTGACAAGGCCGACAAGGATTTCTGATGTGCGTCTCGCAGCACAGGTGTGAACAACCCACCTTCAATTGCCACAGCCACGGCCACATCCGAAGGTTTCAGCTTCAGTATACGGTCACCCGCCCAAACCGCGTTGCAATCGGGTACCGCTTGCAGCGCATTCGCACAGGCCTTGATGATGAAGTCATTGACCGAAAGCTTGACGCCGCGACCTTCCAACTGCTTGTTCAGCGTCGCACGGAACGCCATCAGCGCGTCCAGCTGCACATCACGTCGCAGGTAGAAATGCGGGATGGTCTGCTTGGCTTCGGTCAGACGGGCAGCGATCGTCTTGCGCATACCGTCCAGCGTGACCTCTTTATATTCCCGATCCGCAAACATCTTCTTGACCGTCTCTGCCGAGGCGCTCGTTGCCAGTGCCGGTGCTGTCGCAGCGGCGGGGGCAGGGGCCGCAGCCGCAGGTGCGGCGGCAGGGGCCGAGGCTTTTGCCCCTTCGACATCGGCCTTCACGATACGACCATGCGGGCCGGAACCGTTGATCTGCGTCAGGTCAATCCCCTTTTCCGCCGCAATCCGACGGGCAAGTGGCGAGGCAAAGACCCGCGCGCCAGCAGGTTTCGCAGCCGTCGGTGCGGCCGCAGAGGCCGCTTTCTGGGGCGCCTCCGCCTTTGGTGTCTCGGCCTTGGGCGCAGCCGCTTTCGGTGCTGCATCTGCGGCAGAGGCATCCTCGCCTTCCTCGACCAGCACCGCGATCGGGGTGTTCACCTTCACACCCGCCGTGCCTTCCGCGACCAGAATTTTGCCGACGATACCTTCATCAACGGCTTCGAACTCCATCGTCGCTTTGTCGGTTTCAATCTCGGCCATGATGTCGCCGGATTTCACCTCATCGCCTTCTTTCACCAACCATTTCGCCAATGTGCCTTCTTCCATCGTGGGTGAAAGCGCGGGCATCAGGATTTGTGTAGCCATTTGCGTTTCTCCTTACCGGTAGCAGACAGATTTGACGGCCTCGACCACTTCCGCGGTCGTGATCAGCGCATGTTTTTCAAGGTTTGCCGCATAGGGCATCGGCACATCCTTGCCCGTGCAGTTGATCACTGGCGCATCCAGATAATCAAAGGCGCGTTCCATGA
>JBFHGI010000506.1:0-2518 GCA_041583175.1 Pseudorhodobacter sp.
CCTCTCGGGCACCGGCACCCAAGGGGCCACCCTGCGCGTCTATCTGGAGCGCTATCAGCCCGGACCAGATGGCCTGCATCTTGACCCGCAAGAGGCACTGGCCCCGATCATTGCCGCCGCGCATGATCTGGCCCAGATCGCCCCGCATACGGGCCGCAGCGCGCCGGATGTCATCACCTGACCGCCTCAGGGCGCGATCTGACATTCATCTGTCGCCAATCGCTGCGACCATCGGAGCAAATCGGCCCTAGCCTTGCCCAAAGGCCCCGACAACAGGGGCCGCTTTGGGAGTGACTATCATGAGTGACGTGAAAGCCGCGCGCAGCGGTCGCCAAGCCCGCCAAGCCCAGCGCGCCACGCGCGGGGGCGGCATGGGGCGCCCCTATATCCTGCGCAATATCCCGACCTATGATGTGATGTCGGAAGAAAACCTTGTGAAGATCGAAACCACCGCCGACCGTATTCTGGCCGAGGTGGGGATAGAGTTTCGCGATGACCCTGTAGCGCTGAACCATTGGAAAGCTGCCGGCGCCGAGGTGGACGGGCTGTTGGTAAAATTCCCGCCCGGCATGCTGCGCGAGATTTTGAAATCGGCCCCTGCGCAATTCACCCAACACGCCCGCAACCCTGCCAATTCGGTTGAAATCGGTGGCAAATCGGTGGTCTTCGCGCCCGCCTATGGCTCTCCCTTCGTGATGGATCTGGATCGGGGGCGCCGGTTCGGCACGATTGAGGATTTTCAGAACTTCATCAAACTCGCGCAGTCCAGCCCGAATTTCCACCACTCTGGCGGCACGATCTGTGAGCCGACCGATATCGCCGTGAACAAACGCCATCTGGATATGGTGCTGGCGCATCTGACGCTTTCGGATCGCCCCTTCATGGGGTCTGTCACATCCGAGGAGCGCGCCGAAGACAGTATCGAGATGGCGCGCATCACCTTTGGCCGCGATTTCGTCGATCAGAACTGCGTTATTCTTGGCAATGTCAATGTGAACTCGCCTTTGGTCTGGGATGGCACCATGACCAACAGTTTGCGCGCCTATGCCCGCGCCAATCAGGCGGCGGTGGTGGTGCCCTTCATCCTTGGTGGCGCGATGGGTCCGGTGACAAGTGCAGGCGCGATTGCGCAATCGCTGGCGGAAACCATGGCAGGCTGTGCGCTGACGCAATTGGAACGCAAGGGCGCGCCGGTGATCTTTGGCAACTTCCTGTCGAGCATGTCACTGCGTTCAGGCTCCCCCACTTTTGGCACGCCGGAACCGGCAATCGGGTCCATGGTGATCGGCCAGTTGGCCCGCCGTCTAAACTTGCCGCTGCGCTGCGCGGGCAATTTCACCACCTCCAAACTGCCCGACGCCCAAGCCATGACCGAAGGCACCATGTCGATGCTTTCGGCCATTCATTGCGGCGCGAATTTCATCCTTCATTCGGCAGGGTTCCTTGATGGGCTTTTGTCGATGTCTTACGAGAAATTCATGCTCGATGCCGATCTGTGCGGCGCGCTGCACAGCTATCTTGATGGCATCAAGGTCGATGACAACCAACTGGCGCTGGACGCTTTCAAAGAGGTCGGACCCGGCAACCATTTCTTCGGCTGCACCCACACCATGGGCAATTACGAAACCGCCTTCTGGGATAGTGACCTTGCAGACAACGACCCGTTTGAAAAATGGGAAGCGGCAGGCAGTGTGGATGCCGCCACTCGCGCCAACAAGCTTTGGAAAAAGCGGCTGGCAGAGTTTGAAGCGCCCGCACTGGATGCCGGCATCCGGCAGGGGTTGGAGGAATTCGTGGCCGCCAAGAAATCGGCTATCAAGGATATGTGGTACTGACCTCATTACTTTGGTCCACCCCATACTTTAGGCCTGCTTGCACCTGACCGGCATTCGCATAAGCTGGCAGCCCAAAGTCAAAGGCCCAAGATGTTTTCCGCCCAAGCCGACCCGTATCATCCGTTCCACCGCGCGTTGATCGTCGATGATCACCCGCTGTTTTGCGATGCCTTGGCGATTACGCTGAAAGCTGTTGCGGGGATTGCGGTGGTGGATACGGCGGACCGGCTGGAAACGGCGCTGCATCGTTTGGGCCTTGCACCTGCGCCCGATGTGGTGGTGCTTGATCTCGACCTGCCTGATGTGACCGGATTTGACGGCTTGATCCGATTGCGTGGCGTTGCGGGGGACATTCCGGTGGTCGTGGTGTCTTCTATGGCTGATGATACGGTGATTTCGGCAGTTCTGGCAGCCGGTGCGGCAGGATTTGTGCCAAAACACTCCCGCCGTGAGGTGTTTCGCGCGGCGTTCGAGTGCCTGTCTCGTGGCCAGACCTTCGTTCCCGAAGGTTACGCCCCCGAAACCAGCCAGTCCCTTGGTAAACGAGAGGATGCGCTCCACCGTCTGTCCTTGCTGACCCGCCAGCAGGCCCGCATCTTGCAATTGATCTGCGAAGGGCGGTTGAACAAGCAAATCGCCTTTGACCTCTCTATTGCGGAAACCACGGTGAAGGCCCATGTGAC
>JBFHGI010000507.1:0-2511 GCA_041583175.1 Pseudorhodobacter sp.
CGCGTTCCTCATCCGTGGCGTCTTTGAACTCAACGATACGTTCCAACGTGTGGCCATTCGTGATCAGCCGACCATATCGACCGGGATCGGCAGCCTCGAACCCCAAGACGACGACCGCGTGGCGCGCCCGTGCGTCAAGCATCGCTTGCAAGGTATCGGACTGCACGAAAGGCGTGTCGCCATAAAGCACTATTGAATCACCTGTGGCACCTGCCAAAAGCGGGGCGGCCTGGGCCACGGCATGGCCTGTTCCGAGCTGGTCTGCCTGTAGTACCACCTCGATACCAGCATCGAAAGCTTTCGCCGAGGTCTCGACAAGGGCGGCACCATGGCCTGCGACCACAACGATCTGATCGGGGTCAAGCGTTTGTCCGGCATGTAGGGCGTGGTGCAGCAAAGGCGAGGATCCAAGGGGATGCAGAACCTTCGGCAGGTCCGAATTCATCCGGGTGCCTTTGCCTGCGGCAAGAACGATCAACGAAACAGACATGAAACCCTTTCCTTCAATACCCGAACCCTTTTACACGGGAGGGACCGAGTCGCAAGGTCGGGGGAGATAACGGGCTGTTTCATGCCTGACATGAAGAGGGAAACCATGCGCACAGTCGTTTTTGATCTTGATGGCACGCTTGCTGATACCTCGGGTGATTTGATCGCAGCGGTCAATGTCTGTTTCGAGCAGATGGGGCAGGGCAGTCCGCTTGATCCGGTGGCGGACGCTCTTGTTGCATTTGGCGGGGGGCGGGCGATGCTGCGGTTGGGGTTTCAGCGTCTTGGCGGGGCTTGGTCCGAAACGGATGTCGATTCTCAGTTCCCCGTTCTGCTGGATGCCTATGCGCAGGCCATCGCGGTTCACACGACGCTCTACCCCGGTGCTGTGCAGGCGGTGAAGGATTTGCGGGCGGCGGGTTTCGCGACGGCGATCTGTACGAACAAGCCTGAATTTCTGGCTGTCATGCTCTGCGATCATCTGGGCATTTCGGATTTGTTCGGCGCTTTGATCGGGGCTGATACCTTGCCTGTCCGCAAGCCAGATCCCGAACACTACCTTGAAACCGTCCGACGCGTTGGGGGCACGGCGGCGCGGTCATTGCTGATCGGCGATACGATCACTGACCGCGATACCGCCCGGGCAGCAGGCGTTCCGATTGTTCTGGTCGGCTTTGGCCCGGAAGGTGACGGTGTCTCCCGGATGATGCCGGATGCGGTGTTGGGCCATTATGATGAACTGGCGGGGGTGATTGATCGTTTGCTGCCCGCCTAAGGCATCTTGCTGGCGATATAGGTCGCAAATTCGAAATTCGGGCGTTCCAGATGGGACAGATGCCCTGGCCCCGATAGCTGCGCACATAGCCCGCGATAGACTTTTTCGGTGCAGCCGCGATCTTCATCATTTACGTCGTCCAACAGGGCCTTGACCGTGGCCAGATGGGCCTCGGCCTCGGGGTCGGCGACCCAATCGGGATGCAAGCCGCCGCCATAAAGGATTTTCACGCGGCCCGGCCCGTCGGGTGTCAGGCAGAGATACCAGAAATAGCCCGGCGTCAGCGTGATCATCAGTGACGGATAGATCGCCAGCAGCCAGGTAATGCGCCGCTGATCACCGGTCAGTTTGGTGTTGGACGGGTGGGCCAGCGACAGCTTGACCATGTCGTTCTTGACGATCCAGTGATAGTTGAAGCCCGGCTCCCCTTCCGGGCAGGTCATCTGTGCCAGATCGACCGCGCCGCCGATGGTGCCGGAATGGCAGACGGGCAGGTGATAACTTTCCATGAAATTCTCGGCCAGAACCTTCCAGTTCGTGTCCCAGTGATGCTCCTCGCGGAAAGTTTCCGTATAGGCCCCCATATCGAGATAGCCGACCAGATCCTGCACGCCTTTCAGGCGCTCTTGCGGGTCGGGCGCATCGGGGTTCAGCGTGACCATGATCCAGCCCAGCCAGTCGGTGCAGCGGATTTGCGGCAGGTTGACCTGATCCTTGCAGAAGCCTTCGTTATGCATCATCGCGGGGGCGCCGCGCAGGGAGCCGTCGAGGTTGTAGGTCCAGGCGTGGTAGGGGCAGGTGATGGCGCGGGTATTGCCGCGCCCCTCCAGCAGGATCGACATACGGTGGCGGCAGACGTTGGACATGGCCCGCAACTGGCCGTCACGGTCGCGGAGCACGATGATCGGCTCTCCTGCGATGTCCATCGTCAGGTAATCACCGGGGTTTTTGAGGGCATCGGCGCGGCCCGCGCAGAGCCAGTCCTGCCGGAAAATATGCTCTTGCTCCAGCGCGGCAAATTCGGGCGAGGTATAGACCGATTTCGGCATCGCGCGGGCCTGCCCGAAGGGCTGCGAGACATTGGCACGGAGCTCCTCGGCGGGGGAGAGTTTGGGGTCATGGGTGGTCATCGGGGTCTCCGGTCTTGGTTTGGTCCGAGTGAAGCACCGAAGCGGGGGCGTGTCACATGTTTTTGAGGCGCTATCCATCCTTGGGCTGCGGAATCGCGCGCGGAATGTAGGGTAATC
>JBFHGI010000508.1:0-2506 GCA_041583175.1 Pseudorhodobacter sp.
CACGCTGGCGGCGCTGTTGCTGGTGTTCATTTCCGGCATGGCGCTGAACATCCGCGAACGGCGCCTGGCGGATGCCAAGCTGAAGGAACTGACCCAGCGCGTGTTCGACGCCCAGGAAGAGGAACGCGGTCGGGTTGCGCGGGAGTTGCATGACAGTATCAGCCAGATTCTCGTCGGCGTTCGCTATATTCTGGAACTGGCGCGGCGACGGCAGGCGACAGGAGACGCGCGCGCCACGGAAAGCCTGAATTCGGGCATCGAGCATCTGAATGGCGCTATCCAGGAGGTCCGCCGCATCAGCCGTGATCTGCGCCCCGGCGTTCTGGACGATCTGGGCCTCGGCCCTGCCCTGCAATCCCTGGCAGAGGAATTCGGTAAACGCACCGGAATCGAGGTGGATTTTGAAACCGTCGTGTTCCGCAACCGCTTGGACCAAGACGCAAAAATCGCGCTGTACCGCATCGCGCAAGAGGCGCTGACGAATATCGAACGCCATTCTGGCGCGGATCGTGTCGCCCTTCTGGTGCGGGGCACCAAAAATGGGGCCATCTTGCGGGTGCAGGACAATGGGCGCGGCATGCCTGCCAATCGCGAGGAGGTTCAAGGGCTGGGCCTGCGCAATATGGCTGAACGAATGGAACGGCTGGATGGAACCTTGCGCATCCTGTCCACGAAATCAGGAACGACTATTGAAGCTCAGGTCCCGTTGACGCATATGCTGCCGCCAGCAGGCAGAACGAAAGCAAGTGCATGACACATCGCATCCGCGTCTTGATTGTTGATGATCACCCTATGGTCGCCCAAGGCATCAGCGCCATTCTGGAAACCTATGATGATATCGAAGTCGTGGGAACGCTGTGCAACGGGCGCAAGGCGATTGAACAGATCGAGGCGATTGACCCTGATGTCATGCTGCTCGATTTGAACATGCCGCAGATGAACGGGTTGACCGCGACCGAGATCATTCTGGAAAAGCGCCCCGATACGCGCATCCTGATCCTGTCGATGCATGAAAGCCCCGAATACATCACAACCGCGCTGAACCATGGCGCGATGGGCTATCTGCTCAAAGACGTGCCGACCGAAGAGGTTAAACTGGCGATTGACGCTGTGATGGAAGGCAAGCGCTATCTTTGCGAAGGTGCCGCCAGCGCCATCAAACCGGATGCAGAGGGCGTGCGCGAGGCCCTGACCAGCCGCGAGCAAACGATCCTTCTCGAACTTGCGCAGGGGCTAACCAATAAGGATGTGGCTCTCGCCTTGGATATTTCGGTGCGCACCGTGGAAACCCACCGCAAGAACATCAAGCGCAAACTGGGCATCGCTTCGACCGCAGGGCTGACCCGTTATGCGATGGAACATGGCGTGCTGCAGGGGACGGGAAACTGACCGTTCGGTCGTTATAGCAGGAGCGAAAGACAGGTCATGTTCAGCTATGTATCCATTGGCACCAATGACCTGCCCCGCGCCGTGGCTTTTTATGATGCGGTGATGGCGCCCTTGGGACACACCCGCATCGACCTTGATCTGGACGGCGGCAACGCAACCTGGGGGCTAAACGACCCCGGCCCGCATCTTTGGGTCACGCGGCCTTTTGATGGCGCAAAGGCGCGCCCCGGCAATGGCACCATGTTTTCACTGCTGGCCGATACCCGCACGCAGGTCAGGGCGGTACATGCCGCCGCTATGGCGCAAGGCGGCATCTGCGAAGGCCCCCCGGGCTTGCGGCCCCAATATGGCGCCACTTTCTATGCCGCCTATCTGCGTGATCCCGATGGCAACAAGTTCAATATAGTCTGCTACACTGCGGAAGAGTGACAGGTGCTGGAAACAGGCAGAAGCATCCGCCATTCCCAAAACAAGCGCATTGGAGGCCGCTGGCACCGAACATCACGGCCCGATTTCGCGCTTCTTACGCTTGGACCCCGGCTTTTTGTAATTTTCGGCATGTTTTTTTATCCGCTGCGACACTTTATTCCGCGTTTTGGGTGTTGACGTGCCTTTTTACCCGCCATAAGGTCGCCCGGCACTCAGGGGTATGAACATGCACGAACTAGTGGTTGTCATTTTCAAAAGGCGTATGGGCCGGTAGCGGAAAACCCTTTCCACACCCCCTGTGCCCCCGAGTGACCCCCGGGGGATTTTTGTTGCTATAGCGGCGCGAATTGCGGCGACAGAGGATAGAACGAGATGGCACAGGCGATGACTGGCGCGGAAATGGTGGTTCAGGCCATGAAGGATCAGGGTGTAGAGGTGGTCTTTGGCTACCCCGGCGGCGCTGTCCTTCCCATTTATGATGCGATTTTTCAGCAGAACGACATTCGCCATGTCATCGTCCGGCATGAACAAGGCGCCGTTCATATGGCCGAAGGCTATGCCCGTTCCACCGGCAAGCCGGGTGTTGTTCTGGTTACGTCCGGTCCCGGTGCGACCAACGCGGTGACGGGATTGACCGATGCCTTGATGGACAGCATCCCGCTGGTGGTGTTTACCGGACAGGTGCCGA
>JBFHGI010000509.1:0-2505 GCA_041583175.1 Pseudorhodobacter sp.
CAGGCATATCCAGCAACAATTGATCGCCTGTGTTCACAACAAAGAAATCCGCCAGATATTTGTCCTGTGGCGACAGGAGCGCTGTCCAGACGATTCCCGGCGCGCGGCCAAGGGGCAGCACATCATTCGTTACCAGTCCTTGCAGAAAGCTGAGCGCGTCTTTGCCGGTTACCGTTGCCAGGCAGCGGTTCTCTGCGATTTCTTCGACCATTTTGCGCTCCTTTTCTGTGGGACTATAGGCTGCGCGTGCGTCAGCGCAACCAGATCAGGCCTGGAACTGCAGCTTGCACAGATTGGCATAAAGGCCCGAACGGGCGAGCAGGTCTTCATGCGTACCGCTGTCGACCACTTGGCCCTGATCCATCACGACAATGCGGTCTGCATCCCTGATGGTCGCCAGACGATGCGCAATCACGAGTGTGGTGCGGCCTTGTGCGGCCTGTGACAGGGCCTCGGCAACCAAGGCTTCGGATTGGGCATCAAGCGCGCTTGTGGCCTCGTCCAACAGCAGGACAGGCGCATCGCGCAGCAGAGCCCGTGCAATCGCGACACGTTGGCGTTGCCCGCCAGACAGGGCAGAGCCGCGCGGGCCTGCGGGGCTATCAAGGCCCAATGGCAATGCCTTGACGAACTCCGACACATGGGCGGCATCCAAGGCTTTTTGCACCGCTGCATCGGGCAGATCATGGCCAAGGGCGATATTTTCACGGATGGTTTCATCAAACAGCGCCGCGTCTTGAGTGACGACTGCAAATTGGCTGCGCAGATCGGGCAGGGGCAGCGTGCCGATATCCACTCCGTCCAGTGTGATCTGGCCGGATTGCGGCAGGGCCATTGCCGTCAGCAGGTTGAACACCGTGCTTTTCCCGGCCCCCGAGGCACCGACAAGTGCCGTCAGTTTCCCCGCCTCTGCCGTTAAGCTGAGCCCACGCAGAACCGGCGTTTCGCCATAGCCGAATACAACATCCCGCAAGTCAATTGTCGGCGCAGTACCGGGGTGGGGCAAGCTGCCCGTTGCCGCAGGGCGCGGTGCGGGCAGGGTATCAAAGAGGCGGAACAGCCGTTCCAGACTCGCAGCGGCGATTTGCCAGAATCCGGCCATATCGCCCAAGCGGCGCAGGGGTTGGAAGGTCAGCGCCATCGCGGAAAAGAAGGCCATGAAATCGCCGACCGTGCGTTCCCCCTCCACGATTTGCGATCCGCCGAGCATCAAAACCGCGAAAAAGCCGATGCCGGTGATCACGTCGATCAGGGCGGGAATGGTGGAACGGCCGATGACCATCCGGATCTCGGCCCGCACGATCCGGTTGACGATGGTTTCAAACCGGCCCGCCTGATAGTCTTCCATCCGGTTCAGCTTCACCGCCTGAATGCCGTGAAACACCTCATCGAGGCGTGTGGCGCGGTTGCCCGCTTCATTGCGCATGGCGGCGGTCTTGCGGCGGATGTAGCGTTGCACGACCAAGGCAGGCGCGATCAGAAGCGGTGCGCCGACCAAAGCGGCCAATGTCCAAACCGGATCAATCGCAATGGCCACGGCAAAAAGACCGATGAGCGAGATCGTGTCGCGCCCGACACCTGTGATGACGGTGGACCACACGCCTTGCACGGCCATCGTGTCGCCTTGCACCCGTTCGATCAATGCGCCGGGGGGATTGGTTTGGAAAAAGCCTGCGTCCAGCGTCAGGATATGGCGCAGCAAATCAACCTGCATCGCCGAAGAAGAGCGTTGGGCGATTGTGGACAGCAATGTCTTGGAGGTGATGGAGGTGATCGCCCGCAGCACGAACAGCCCCAGAATGGCAAAGCCGACCCAGATCAGAGCGTCTTCGCCGCCTTGCGAAAATACTTTGTCAAACAAAGGTTTAAGCAAATAGCTTAGCGCGCCGAGGGTGCTGCCTTCCACGACCATCACGCAAAACGCCAGCGCCATCAACCCGCGATAGCGGTATAGATAGCCAGACCAGAGCCGTCCGAACAAGCGGGAGGAGCGATAAGGGTTTGGCGGTGCTTTTTCGGTCACGTTCGGGCCGGAGTAAGGACAGGTTGAAGATTGGTCTATCCTGTATTGGCAGGGGGCCGCAAGGCGCGCGGCTTGGCGGGTGTTGACCTTGCTCGCAGCGGGGCCTAGCACTTTGCGAAACCGTGTTGTGGAAAGACGCCTGAAAATGAAATCGCCCGTCTCTTTGGCTTATGGCCGTCCCTACCTTGCCATTCCCGGCCCCTCGACCATGCCGGACCGTGTGTTGCAGGCGATGCACCGCGCCGCCCCCAATATCTATGAGGGCGAGATTTATGACGTTGTGGCAGGCATTTGGCCGCGCTTGCGGGCGGTGGCGCGCACCGCGCAGCATTGCGCGATTTACATCGGCAACGGCCATGCGGCGTGGGAGGCGGCGAATGCCAATATGTTCAACCGGGGCGACAAGGCCTTGGTCCTCGCCGTCGGTCGCTTTGGCATCGGCTGGTCTGAATCAGCGCGCGCGATGGGGGTTGATGTCGAGG
>JBFHGI010000510.1:0-2503 GCA_041583175.1 Pseudorhodobacter sp.
CGGGGCTTGATTGGCGCTACGGGTTCAGCGCGACGATCGGGTCCATGATCGCGCTCGCACTCGCGACCTATGCCTATTTCAAATACAAGAACTGGCTTTAGAGATTACTTTAGCTTCGCAGCGCAATCCTATGTAATATAAACAAGTTTTGCATAATCAACACCAAAGCTGTGTCGGGTCTTATCGGTCTCGCAACTCGCGCGCACCAAGGTTTCCGTGTAGATGATATGCCAGGTTTGCAGCTTGACCGGTTTGGGTGCGGCGAAGGCGCGGCAGGTCAGCACGGCCACATTTGCCGCTATATCGGGCGCACGCACGGACAGATAGCGGATCGCCTCGCCCCCCGCCTTGCGCAACGCGTCGGTCAAGTCGAGGCAATCGCTATAATCATCCGGGTCGCTCCAGCGCCCCTCGTCAGCCCAGTCCGGCGCGGTCAGGTCCAGCGCGAAGGGAGTCTGGATATCGGCCTGCACCGCCGTATATTCAATCGCGCGGCGCGGCAGCGGGGTGCCCTCTGACGCGCGGAAAAACCGCAGCATGCCCCAGATCATTTCGCAGATCGCAGTGATTGGCGCCTCGGAGCCGTACCAGACTCCCAGTGTACGCCCCTGCCGCCGGAAGCGCGAATTATGCGGGTAGCAGCCATAGCGGAACGGCGACCAGAACTGGTAATCGAGGTGCTGGCATTCCTCGGGCACAGGCGGTTTGCTGGCTTCCAGCATCGCCTCCAGCACGTCATGCTCCTCGAACGTGTCGACAATGCGGATGGTGGAGGACCGGTATTGCCCTTCGATAATGCGCCACAGCCCGCCCTTGAACGGACGCAGCGATGTTTCAAACGGGGGCACGCGCGGCGTCCAGATAGTTCATCACATCGATCAATCCGGTGGCTTGCGCGATCAAGTCCTTGGGTCGCCCGCCCAGATCATGGTTCGGATTTGCCATCCAGCCACGGATCACCGCCGCCTCCCCCCCCGCCATCGCATCAAGCGAGCGGAACAGCCGGATGATGCAAAGCGCCAACTCCAACGGTTTGCCGTCCAGCGCGAAACCACCGCCCTTCATGCGGCTGACACTGGGTTCAGACAGGCCAAGCGCGCGGGCAAGTTCGCGTTGCGACAAGCCCAATTCGCGGGCCGCGTTGAACACAGCCTTTGCCGCCACATGGCCTGGGCTTGCGGCTGCGTTGCGGTCGGGTGCTTTGGCGATATGTGAGGTCATGTCAATATCTCCTGAAACAATACATAGCATCATTTCACAGGAAATTCAAGATCCACGCAAAGCCCCAAGCGGGATGACAGTGCCCGCGTCGCCGCCATAACACCGCCTTCACCATGCGGGATGCCCAACACTTGCAGGCCGGTTTCCATCACGGCAAGCACACCCAAAGTCATATGGGCATTCACATGCCCCATATGGGCGACCCGCAAGAACCCGTGCCAGGCCGGATCGCCCGGCATCGCCATGCCAAGGCCGATGCCCAAGGTCACGCCTGCTTCCCGTTCGCACCATTCGCGCAAGCGGGTAGCATCATGTCCGCCGATCCGCGCCGCTGTCACCGACCAACCGCGATCCTTGGGCTGCGCCACATTCATCGCGACATTGGGGTTGCCGCTGTTCCAGACATCAAAGGCCGCCCAAACCGCGCTGGCCAACGCACGATGCCGCGCCCAGGTGTTCTCCAACCCCTCCTCCTCCAGCATGGTCAGCGCTTCGGCCAGACCAAAGAGATGATGCGTGGGGGCTGTGCCGCAGAAATGCTGCCAGAATTCCTTGCCCAAAGCGCGCGGCTCCCAATCCCAATAGGGTGTGCGCAGATCATTGCCACGGCAACGCTCCCGCGCCTTTTCCGAGAACCACAGGAAGCCAAGGCCAGGCGGGGTCATCAACCCTTTCTGGCTGGCCGCAACCGTGACATCCACGCCCCAGTCATCCATGTGGAATTCGTCGCAACCAAGGCTCGCGATGCAATCGATTGCCAGAAGCGCCGGATGGCCGATTGCATCCAGAACCGCGCGCAGGGCCGCAACATCCGTCTTGATAGAGCTGGAGGTATCGACCTGCGTGGCCAGCAGCGCCTTGATCTTATGTCCGGTATCAGCGCGCAAAGCCGCCTCGACCCGCGCCATATCGACGGGGGAGGATTTGCCGAAATCGAGCACCTCGACATCAACGCCCATCGCGCGCGCTGATTCAGACCATCCGATGCCAAAGCGACCGACGGCGAGGACCAGGGCCTTGTCGCCCCGGTTGAACATATTGGCATTCGCCGCCTCCCACGCCGCATGGCCGTTGCCGATGTAAATCGCGCAATGCTGCGAGGTGCGCGCCACCGCCCGCAAGCGCGGCCAAATGCCCGCCACAACGTCATAAATCTCGCCCTCGTAGATATTTGGGGCGGCGCGGTGCATCGCCTGCAACACACGGTCCGGCATGGTCGAGGGGCCGGGAATGGCAAGGTAGGGACGGCCATAAGCCAAAGAGACGGGCGATTTCATTTTCA
>JBFHGI010000511.1:0-2500 GCA_041583175.1 Pseudorhodobacter sp.
GCGCATCGGCACTGGCATAGCGCAGATCGGGGGCAAAGAAGCCGAGCGTCTGATAGCCCCAGTAATTGCGCAACCCGCGCGAAGTCAGGAAGCGGTCATCAATGAAGCTATGCACCGGCAGCAACTCTATCGCGGTGATACCCAGCCGGGTCAGATGGTCCAGCATCGGCTGAGAGCACAGGCCAAGATACCGCCCCCGCAATCCCGCTGGAATATCGGGATGCGCCTGGGTCAGACCTTTGGCATGGGCCTCATAGATAACGCTGTCCTGCCACGCGTGCCGCGGCCATCGGCCCACAGGATCAAGCGCGGCTGTGACCACCGACTTGGGCATGAAGGCAGCACTGTCACGCGTATCAAAACTCAGATCGCTGCGTGCGGCACCGACTTTGTACCCCATCAGCGCATCCGACCAACGCAAACCGCCGCTGAACTGGCGGGCATAGGGGTCAATCAGCAGTTTATGCGGGTTGAACCTGTGCCCGGCCTCAGGATCATAAGGACCATGCGCGCGCAAACCATAGCGCGCGCCCGGCCCCAGCCCCGCGACATGCATGTGCCAAATATCGCCGTCACGCTCGCGAAACGGCAATCGCGCGAGTTCCTGCTTGCCATCATCGCTGAAAAGACACAGATCCAGCGCTGTTGCATGGGCCGAGAAAACAGCAAAATTGACGCCCCGCTCATCCGGCGTGGCCCCAATCGGATGGCTGCCCCCGGCACTCACGCGGAACGGCGGAGCCTGACTCATGCGCTGATCTCGGCATAAAGCGCTGCATAACGGGCCGCACTTTGCCCCCAATCCACCGGCTGGCGCATGGCATTTCGGATCATCTGCCCCCAGACCTTTGGATCGGCATGCAAGGCGATCAGGGTCTGCAAGGCCAATGCAAAGGCCGGCGCATCGGTCGGGTGAAAGGTTAGTCCGGTCGCAACCCCGGCACTCAGCGCCGCCGGATTGGCCGTAATCACCGTGTCGGCCAACCCGCCCACAGCCGCCACAACCGGCAAGGTGCCAAAGCGCAAGCCATACATCTGCGTCAAGCCACAGGGCTCGAACCGCGAAGGCACCAGAACCGCATCCCCACCCGCGAACATCCGTTGGCTCAGCGCCTCATCATAGCCTATGCGCACTGCCACCTTGCCAGGATAGCGCCCCGCAAGCGCCAGCATCTGCGCTTCCATTCCGCTGTCGCCGCTGCCCAAAACCGCAAGTCCCCCGCCCGCTGCAACAAAATCATCGATAACTGCGGGAATCAGATCAATCCCTTTCTGATCCGTCAAGCGGCTGACAACAATCGCCAGCGGGCCGTCGACATCCAGCCCGAACTCGGCGCATAACGCCGCCCGCGCAGCCGATTTCCCCTTCAAAGCGCGGGCCGAATAGGGAGTTGCACAGGTCTGTGGCGACCAGACCTCCGTATCCACGCCGTTCAATATCCCGCTAACATCGCGCGCCCGGTTTGCAATGACGCCCTGCAATCCCATACCGAATTCCGCCCGCGTCAACTCCCCCGCATAACTCGGGGATACCGTGGTGATCTTGGATGCGGTTACCAATCCGGCCTTGAGGCTGGAAATGCCCCCATAATACTCCAGCGCATCGGCATGGAAATGTTCCGGCGGCAATCGCAGGGCGGCAAGTCGGTCCGCCGGGGCAAAGCCCTGAAAGGCGATGTTATGAACCGTCATGACCGTTGGCACGCCCGCGCCCGCATAAGCAAGATAGGCCGGCGCGAGGCCCGCCTGCCAGTCATGCGCATGCAACACATCGGGTCGCCAGCCATCGCTCAGCCCATCACGGGCAATGGCCGCCCCCGCCCAACTCAGCGCAGCAAAACGGATGTCATTATCCGGCCAATCCCCTCTGGGTCCTGAATAGGGCCCACCTTCTCGGTCGAACAAATGCGGCGCGTCCAGCAACAGCATCGAAACACCGGCAACCTCACCCGCCAGAACCCGCCCCGGCCCGCCAAACAAATCCGGCGCGGCCCAAACCTCCACCCAATTTTCCAACCGCGCCCGCAAAATGCGATAGGCTGGCATCAAAACGCGCATGTCCCAGCCCTGCACCGACAGTGCCGCAGGCAAGGCCCCCACAACATCGGCCAAGCCACCCGTTTTCACCAGCGGTACACATTCCGATGCAACCGAAAGCACGCGTCCCATCTCAAGCCTCTTCATCTGGTCAAAAATATCCTCGGGGGGTCCGGGGGGCAGACGGCCCCCCGGCGGCCGAAACCAAACGCCCTACCCCAGTTTTCTCGCGCGCGCATCGAGCATGTCCTGCGTGATCAACACTATCCCAGCCTCTGTCCGGCGGAACCACTTGGCATCCGTATCCGGATCCTCCCCCACTACCAAGCCTTCAGGAATAATCACTCCGCGATCAATCACGCACTTCTTCAGCTCGGCCTTACGGTTGACCACCACATCCGGCAGCGCCACCACATATTCAAGGCTCGAAAAACTATGCGTCCGGCATCCGGTGAACAAAAGA
>JBFHGI010000512.1:0-2490 GCA_041583175.1 Pseudorhodobacter sp.
GATTTCGCTTCATATTGGGTGCAGACCATCGGAGTGGAATATGTGAACGCGAAGGTTCCAGAGGCTTGGGAGGCGATGGTGGCGGCTGTTTCGCATCGGCTTCACCACACTTCGCGATTTACCGACATGGTGCCGCCTGCGCGAGATGGGATCGGCCCCGCGTTGACGGCGAAGGAACAAGACGCGGTTGAAGCGCAGCTTGGTTGGCCTTTGCCGCCGCTTTTGGTTTTTCTATATCAGCGGATTGGCAATGGGGGCTTTGGGCCGGGCTATGGTTTGATGGAACTTGCGGCGACCCAGCAGCGTGGATTTGGCGGGAATGCGATCGCCGTTCTGAACTTTCTGCGCGGAGATGACAGCGATTTGGAAGGCAGAGATCAGCCTCAGCCTCCTTTTCCCGCCGGAGTTTTACCGCTCGTGTATTGGGGCTGTACCGCATATACTCTGGTGGATTGCCGCGCGCCGGACCTGCCGGTGTTTTCATGGGATTGTGACGGGCCCGATGCGCAGAGCGATTGGCCGGTTGAGGATCAGATGCAGCCGCTTGGCCTCGGCCTGGCCGATTGGATTGGCGAATGGGCGCGCATCGAGCCGGGGCAGAAGAACTAAGGCAAATCGCTGAACTTCTCCCTTGCCCTTTACCCCCCATCCCCCTATACGGACGCATCCAGCGATTCCGGGTGACCGGATTCGTCGGTCTATCATTGACTCCACTGGGATCAGGGTAACCCTCACGGGCCCTCCGGTGATGTAGAAAAGGAAAAGGCGCATGAACGCCACTGAACTTAAGGCCAAGACGCCTGACCAGCTGCGCGACAGCCTGGTTGCGTTGAAAAAAGAAGCTTTCAACCTGCGTTTCCAGCAGGCCACCGGCCAGCTTGAGAACACCGCTCGTATGCGCACCGTCCGTCGTGACGTTGCCCGCATCATGACTGTGTTGAACCAAAAGGCGGCTGAAGCCGCCGCAGCGAACTAAGGGGGCCTGACTATGCCAAAACGCATCCTGCAAGGCACCGTGACCGGCGATCAGAACAACCAGACCATCACTGTGTCGGTTGAGCGTCGCTTCAAGCACCCGCTGCTGCAAAAGACCGTTCGTAAGTCCAAGAAATACCGGGCGCACGACGCAGAGAACAAGTTCAAGGTCGGGGACGTGGTTCGCATTGAAGAATGCGCGCCGATCTCGAAAACGAAACGCTGGACGGTGGTTCTTGAGGCGTAAGCCTCAAATCGCCTAAAGCCCATTTTACGAAACCCTGGGGGATGCACCCCCAAAGGTCGGGAGAAACCAAATGATCCAGATGCAGACCAACCTGGATGTTGCTGACAACAGCGGCGCGCGCCGTGTTCAGTGCATTAAGGTTCTGGGCGGTTCGCACCGTCGGTATGCTTCGGTCGGCGACATTATCGTAGTGTCGGTGAAAGAAGCCATTCCGCGCGGTCGTGTGAAGAAGGGTGACGTGCGTAAAGCCGTTGTCGTTCGCACCGCCAAGGAAGTCCGTCGTGAAGACGGCACCGCTATTCGTTTTGACCGCAACGCTGCTGTCATTCTGAACAACCAAGGTGAGCCCGTTGGCACCCGTATTTTCGGGCCAGTGGTTCGTGAGCTTCGCGCTAAGAACTTCATGAAAATCATCTCGCTGGCTCCGGAGGTGCTCTGATGGCTGCGAAACTGAAAAAAGGCGACAAGGTCGTCGTGCTGACCGGCAAAGACAAGGGTAAAGAGGGCGAGATTTCGTCCGTGAACCCCGAGGCCGGGAAAGCTATTGTGGATGGTATCAACATGGCCATCCGTCATACCAAGCAAAGCCAGGGCAACCAGGGTGGCCGCATCTCGAAAGCGATGCCGATCCAGCTGTCCAACCTTGCGCTGATTGATGCGAATGGCAAGGCAACCCGCGTCGGCTTCCGTATGGATGGCGACAAGAAGGTTCGTTTCGCCAAGACCACGGGGGATGCAATCTGATGCTGGACCAAGCAAATTACACCCCGCGTTTGAAGGGCGTCTACAAGGATTCGATCCGCGCCGCCTTGAAAACCGAATTCGGCTACAAGAACGACATGCAGATCCCGCGTCTGGACAAGATCGTGATCAACATGGGCGTTGGTGAAGCTGTCAAAGACACCAAGAAAGTGAAAAAGGCAGCTGAAGAGCTGACCCAGATCGCTGGTCAGAAGGCTGTCGTCACCCATGCCAAGAAATCCATCGCTGGTTTCCGCGTGCGTGAAGAAATGCCGCTTGGCTGCAAAGTGACTTTGCGCGGCGACAAAATGTACGAATTCCTTGATCGTCTGATCACTATCGCTTTGCCGCGCGTGCGCGACTTCCGCGGTGTGAAGCCGACCTCGTTCGACGGCCGTGGCAACTATGCCATGGGTCTGAAAGAACAGATCGTGTTCCCAGAAATCAACTTCGACCAAGTGGACGAAGTTCTGGGTATGGACATCATCATCTGCACCACCGCGAAAACCGACGCGGAAGCGAAGGCA
>JBFHGI010000513.1:0-2475 GCA_041583175.1 Pseudorhodobacter sp.
GCAGAGGCAGGGTTTGGACTGGCAACTCTCGCATGGATTGGCGGGGGAGGCGGGAAGAGGGATGCGCTGGCTAAAAGCGAGCGCGCCACGATAGGAAGCAAAAAGTCCCATGCGTGCATGAACCAGCAAGCGCAGCGGGCTTGCCCACGCTTCGCCAGAGCGGAGCGCCCATTGATAAAACGGATGCCAAGGCGGGCCACCAAAGGGAAACAGCGGAACGGCCCCGAGTGTCGTTGCCATTGTACAAATAACTCGATGGGACCAGCGATCCATAGGGTCAGCGGCCCCGTCTTGCCATTCCGGCTGGCGGGTGAAATGTGGCCAGAACCCCGGTTCTGCTGGCCCGAGCAGAAGGAGGGTCTGGGTGTCATTTGGCAAAGAAGCATCATCTTCCACCTGAAACCCGCCCATGACCCACAGATGATGCGGTGCCAGACAGGTTTCGATGGTGGTGAGGTCCGTCATTCCTCGCGCGGTTTCACCAAAGGTTCAACCGAGGCCGAGCGGATCAGGGAGCCAGCGCCATGGTCGGTGAAAAGTTCGAGCAGGCAAGCGTTCTGGATACGGCCATCGAGAATGACAACCGCGCGCACGCCTTGCTCAATCGCCATCAATGCCGTTTCCGTTTTGGGAATCATCCCGCCTGCGATGACGCCTTTATCGGTCAGATCGCGCACTTCTTCGGGAGTCAGTTGAGTGATGACCTCACCTTCCGCGTTTTTCACACCCGACACATCGGTCAGCAGAAGCAGGCGATCTGCCTTCAAGGCACCGGCGATCGCGCCTGCTGCGGTATCGCCATTCACGTTGAAGGTTTCGCCGTTGTCGCCCGGGGCAACGGGGGCCACGACCGGGATGATGCCCGCGTTGAACATATCGCGCAAAACCTGAACCCGCATATCGCGAGGGCGTCCGACGAATCCCAGATCCGGATCGTCGTAATCGCAGACCATCAGGTCGTCGTCCTTGCCGGAAATGCCGACAGCGCGTCCACCCGCATCATTGATGGCCTGCACGATCCGCTTGTTCACAAGGCCCGACAGAACCATCTCCACCACCTCGACTGTGGCAGCATCTGTCACGCGTTTGCCGCGCACGAACTCGGACTTGATGCCGAGCTTGCCCAAGAGGTTGTTGATCATCGGGCCACCGCCATGCACGACAACTGGGTTCACCCCGACCTGCCGCATCAAAACGATGTCCTGAGCAAATTCTTCCATGGCCTCGCTGTCGCCCATGGCGTTGCCGCCAAACTTGACGACAACAATCGCCCCTGAATAGCGCTGCAAATAGGGCAGGGCTTCGTTCAAGGTCCGGGCGGTGGCAATCGAATCGCGCATATTGGCTAGCTGCTTTTTCATGTTTCGGTTCCTGTGGCTTGTCCTATTTGGTAGCGGCTTTGCGGGTGTATGCCAAGGGGAAGAGGTGGCGCTTGCGCACGGTCGGCAGAGGCGTAGGGTGGCGCAGGTTTGCAAAGAAGGCAGAATGATGGAAAAGCCAAAGACACTTGTGTTGACGGGGGCGAGCCGTGGCATCGGGCATGCTACGGTTAAACGGTTTTCTGCGGAAGGTTGGCGGGTGCTGACCTGCTCTCGCCAACCTTTTGATGCGCGCTGCCCTTGGCCGGGGGGAGAGGAAAACCACATCCAGATTGATCTGGCGGACCCGAACAAGACCATCGAGGCAATAGAGATTATTCGCGAGAAGGTCGATGGTCGTGTCGATGCGCTGGTCAACAATGCGGGAATTTCCCCGAAGGGGGAGGGTGGGAAGCGTCTGAACACGCTGGAAACCGACCTGCGGACCTGGGGTCATGTCTTTCACGTGAATTTCTTTGCCTCAGTGATTTTGGCGCGCGGCTTGCAGGCGGAGCTTGTCGCGGCAAAAGGGGCGGTTGTGAACGTCACCTCGATTGCGGGCGTGCGCGTCCATCCATTTGCGGGGGCGGCCTATGCCACGTCAAAAGCCGCATTGGCGGCGCTGACGCGGGAAATGGCACATGATTTCGGCCCCTTGGGTGTCCGGGTGAACGCCATTGCACCCGGGGAGGTGGAAACAGCGATCCTGTCACCCGGAACGGAAAAGATTGTGGAGGCTTTGCCGCTGCGTCGCTTGGGGCAGCCCTCCGAGGTTGCGGATGCGATCTGGTTCCTCTGTTCGCCGCAATCCAGCTATATCTCAGGGACCGAAATAGAGGTGAACGGCGCGCAGCATGTGTGACGGGAGGCGCGCGGCAGGGGCCTATTCCAAGGTGGCAATCGTCGCGCGCAATGTTTCGATCCCGAGACCTTTTTCCGATGAGGTCACGATCAGCTCTGGAAAAGCTGCTGGATGCTTCGACAGCGCCACACGGGTCTGTTCGATGTTCTTTTCCAGCTCGGCTTTGCTGATTTTGTCAGCTTTCGTCATTACGGCCTGAAAGGTCACTGCAGAGCGGTCCAGCAGGTCCATGATTTCCTGATCTACGGATTTGAC
>JBFHGI010000514.1:0-2473 GCA_041583175.1 Pseudorhodobacter sp.
GGATGATTTTACGGCGGCGGGCGATATGCATCCTGCCTATTACACGCAGTTTCGCCGGATGCGTCAGCGCAGCGAGAAAGAGCGGCTGAAAGGGGTGCGAACCTCGTACCTCGGGTCTGAATTGTATCTGACTTTGGTGGACCCGCAGCAAGCGCCCTATCCGGTGGATCTGGGCCAGCTTTCGGTGCAGGCAAGCTGTACCAACCGCGATTTGCCGATGCTGCTGTCGACCGGCTCCGCCGATGTCTTCCATCTCCCCGATGGTGGACCCGTTGCGCATGTGACAACGCCGGTTCCGCCCACCCGCCCGCGCCCCTCTCTGGGGCAGGGGGACACCGCATGGCGTTTGATCAGCCACCTCAGCCTCAACTACCTTTCGATTGTCGATACAGATAATGGCGGCGGCATCGAGGCGCTGCGCGAATTGGTCGGGATTTATGCGCCGACATCTGATAAAACCGTTGAAAAACAGATCGAAGGCATGATCTCTATCGAAAGTCGGCCGATTGTGCGGCGGATGTCGGACGGGGTCTTGTCCACGGCGGTGCGCGGGTTGGAGTTGAAGCTGGGTTTTGATGACAGCTTCTTTGAAGGCACAAGCGTTTATGTGCTTGGTTCAGTGTTGGAGCGGTTTTTCCGCAGATATGTTACGATAAATAGCTTTACTGAAACCGTGCTGTTCACGCGGCAGCGGGGGGAAATAGCCCGATGGAAACCGGAGACGGGGCTCGCGAGGATCATCTGACGCATTACGCGCAGCTTCTGGCCGAGCCTGAAAAGTACCACATCTTCCGCGCGCTTCGTATCCTCGAAGCGCAGTTTCCCGATTTGCCGCGTCTGGGCGAAAGCACCCGCCCCCGCCAGGAACCCTTCCGGTTGGAACAAGAGGCAGAGCTTGCTTTCCCGCCCTCCACGATTGCACGGATGGTCGCACCCGCGCGAGGCAAGCCGGGCCGGCTTGTCAATCGCTTCTTCGGCCTCTTTGGTCCGCATGGCCCCTTGCCGCTGCACCTGACGGAATTCGCCCGCGACCGCCAGCGCAACCACCGCGACCCGACCTTCCTTGCATTCGGCAACATGCTGACGCACCGCCTCTTTGGTCTGTTTTACCGCGCCTATGCCGCAGCACATCCGGCGCCCTCCTTTGACCGGTCGCTGAAAGGCAACCGCGCGGGGCGAGAGGTGGACCCGTTCGCGCGCAAGGTTGCGGCATTGTCAGGCCATTATGAAAAGGGCTTTGCCAATCGAGACGAGATGCCGGATATGGCCAAACGCCATTTCGTGGGCCATCTGACACCGGGCCCGAAACATGCGCTCGGGCTTGTCTCCATTATCTCGGGCTTTGTGCGTGCGCCGGTGAGTTTGCAGCAATTCGTCGGCCAGTGGCTGGAGTTGGAACCGGGCGACCGTTGGCAATTGGGCAGCCGTGTCGGGCTTGGGCTTGGCACCTCGGTCGGCAGCAAGGTCTGGTCGCATGCCGCCAAGTTCCGCCTGCGCATCGGCCCGCTGACCTTGAAGGATTTTGAGCGCATGATGCCCGGCTCGCCCTCGCTGGCGCGGCTGGAGGCGATTGTGCGCAACTATGTTGGCGACACGCTGGATTGGGATATCAATCTGGTCTTGCGCCGTGATCAGGTGCCGCAAGCAGTCTTGGGCCAAACCACGATGCTGGGCCACACAAGCTGGATTGGCACCAGAACCAGCGACACCGACGCCGATGATCTGTATCTTATTCCCAGAAGCTTGGTCCAAAGGCGATCGGGCACGGGATAGATTTGCGATGACGACATAACAATCGGGCAAAGGCCCGAGGATTTGACAGGGAAGGGTTTTGAAAGATGAGCGATATCAGCCGTGTTGCGCTTTTTGGCAAGCTGAACAAACTGGGTTATCAGGCGATCGAAAGTGCCGCCGTTTTCTGCAAATTGCGCGGCAACCCCTATGTCGAGGTGGTGCACTGGTTCCACCAGATCCTGCAAGGGGCCGACAGCGACATTCACCGCATCGCCAAGCATTACAAGCTGGACGCTTCCAACCTCGCCCGCGATATGACGCGCGCGCTAGATGCTTTGCCGCGCGGCGCCTCGGCGATTTCCGATCTGTCGAGCCATCTGGAAAACGCGGTCGAACGCGCTTGGGTCTATGGCTCGCTCAAGTATAATTCCGGTCAGGTCCGCACCGGGCATATCGTGCTGGGTATGCTGAAAACCAAAGAGATGCAGAATATTCTGTTCGGCATCTCGGACGAATTCCGCAAGATCAAGCCGGACGATCTTGCGGATAATTTTGACGCCGCGGTTGAAGGCTCTCCCGAAGACAACATGCGCGCGCAGGATGGGTCCAGCGTTGGCGGCGGTGTTTCCCCCGGCGAGCATTCCGGCGCGATTGCCCCCGCCCAGATGGGCAAAGAAGAGGCGCTGGCCCAGTTCTGCACCGACCTGACGCAGCAGGCCCGCGATGGCAAGATCGACCC
>JBFHGI010000515.1:0-2461 GCA_041583175.1 Pseudorhodobacter sp.
CGGCTTTATATCGAAGGCTCCGGCAGTTTTGAGTTTGCCCGAACCGCAAGCCGCCTGCGTGAGATGCAGGCGCATGACTGGGGGCAATAGCGCGGATACCAGCGGCCAGATGCGACAGGTATTCAGGCTAGATGAAATCCGCAGCAGCATACCCCTGGATGTAGAGCAGGGCGGTCAGGTCACTGTGGTTGATGCGGATATCGCATTGGGCCGCGACACTGGGCTTGGCGTGAAGTGCGACGCCCGCACCTGCCAGCCCGAGCATTCCCAGATCATTTGCGCCATCGCCCACGGCGATGACATCGTCGGTGGCGATGCCCATTTGCGCGCTGATCTCTAGCAATGCCTGCACTTTTGCCTCGCGCCCCAGAATGGGTTCTGCAACGGTTCCGGTTAGCAGCCCATCTGAAATGTGCAACTGGTTGGCACGGTTCTCGTCGAAATCCAATGCCTCGGCCACGCGACGGGTGAATTCCGTGAACCCACCGGAAACGAGTGCGGCGCGCGCGCCATTGGCTTTCATCGTGCGCAGCAGAACGTCACCGCCCGGCATATAGGTGATGCGGTTGGTAAAGACATGCTCGATGACGCTTTGCGGCAGGCCCTTCAGCAGCGCGACGCGTTCGCGTAGCGCATCGTTGAAATCCAGCTCGCCATTCATTGCGCGGGCTGTGATACCCGCGACATGGGCGCCGACCCCTGCCTCATCGGCCAGTTCATCGATACATTCCTGCTGGATCATGGTGCTATCCATATCTGCCAGCAGCAGTTTCTTGCGGCGACCCACGCTGGGCTGTACGATCAAATCCACGCCGAGCGCTTGCAGCCCTTCCCATGCCTCCCAGCGATTTTCGGGCATCGCCGGAATCGGAAACTCCGCTGCGACGGCAGGGTTAAGCCATGTCGCATCGCCCCCGCCCCAAGCATTGCGCAGGCTTTCGACTGTGGCACGGTCCAGAGTCGGGGTGGCGGGGGAAGTCAGGAGCGTCGCTATGAACATAAAAGTTTCCGATAGTGGAAGAATGTGTCGTTTTATTCGGTCGTTGCGGCGCTTTACGACAATTTTCCCGCTTGTGCCAGATATTCCGAAGGCGTAAGTGCGGCGGTGGGACACCCTTCCCCAACGAAGGGCATATATCTGTGAGGATACCACATGACTGGTACGACCCCGGCCGTTCGGCCTGCGAATCCGCGATTCTCTTCTGGCCCTTGCGCCAAAATCCCCAATTATTCTTTGGACATGCTGGCTGACGCGCCTTTGGGTCGCTCGCACCGTGCTGCTGTCGGTAAGTCCAAGCTGGCGGAAGCGATTGACCTGACTGCCGAGATTCTCGGCCTGCCCGAAGGCTACCGCGTGGGCATCGTCCCCGGTTCCGATACGGGCGCTGTTGAGATGGCAATGTGGTCGATGCTGGGCGCGCGCCCCGTCGAGATGTTGGCTTGGGAAAGCTTTGGCGAAGGTTGGGTGACGGATGTAGTCAAACAGTTGAAGCTGGACGCCGTTGTGCGCAAGGCCCCCTATGGCGAAATCGTTGACTTTGCCGAAGTCGATTTTAACAAGGACGTCGTTTTCACCTGGAACGGTACGACTTCGGGTGTGCGGCTGCCGAACGGAGATGCCATACCTGCCGACCGCGCGGGCTTGACGATTTGTGATGCAACCTCGGCGGCCTTTGCGATGAACCTGCCGTGGGAGAAACTGGACGTCGTAACCTTCTCTTGGCAGAAGGTTCTGGGTGGCGAAGGCGCGCATGGCGTTATCGTTCTGTCCCCCCGCGCGGTGGAGCGGTTGGAGAGCTATACCCCCGCTTGGCCGCTGCCGAAAATTTTCCGTATGACCAAAGGTGGCAAGCTGATTGATGGCATCTTCAAGGGTGAAACAATCAACACTCCATCAATGCTCGCGGTCGAGGATTACCTCGTTTCGCTGAAATGGGCGAAGTCTATTGGCGGCTTGAAGGCTCTGATCGCGCGTGCAGACGCAAACGCGGCAGAGGTTGCCAAGTTTGTGAATGATAATTCATGGATCGAAAACCTGGCGATTGACCCGGCGACTGCATCAACAACATCTGTATGCCTGAAGTTCGTAGATTCCCGGATCACAGATGGCGCGGCTTTTGCCAAAGCAGTGGCAAAGCGCCTTGAAAAAGAAGGTGTTGCATTGGATATCGGCGCCTATCGCGATGCGCCCGCCGGGCTTCGCATCTGGTGCGGATCAACAGTTGAAACCGCCGATGTCGCAGCGTTGATGCCGTGGATCGATTGGGCATTTCAAAGCGAAATCGCTGCCCTCTGATTAAGGAACGGTGGGTTGAAACCCATCATACTCCAATCCTGAATGCACATTCATAAATAGGAGCGCCTGATATGGCCCCCAAAGTCCTCGTTTCCGACGAACTCTCTGAAACCGCCGTCCAGATATTCCGTGACCGCGGCATTGATGTCGACTTCATGCCCAAGC
>JBFHGI010000516.1:0-2457 GCA_041583175.1 Pseudorhodobacter sp.
CTCTGGCCCCAGATACAAGGCTTTCGGCCCGCTGTCGCGGTGGGTCAGCTTGAACCAAGCCCGCGCGAAGGCATCGGCGAATTCATCCGGATTTGCGTGGAAATGACGCGAGATCTTCTCATACGCCGGGTCCATCCGCAGCGACATATCGGCAGTGGTCATCATCGGCGCGTGACGCTTCGACGGGTCATGCGCATCGACGACCATATGCTCGGGCCGCACGTCTTTGGCACGCCATTGATGCGCACCGGCAGGGGATTTCACCAATTCCCACTCATAGCCGAACAGCACGTCAAAATAGCCCATATCCCATTTCGTCGGGTTGGGTTTCCACGCGCCCTCAATGCCAGAGGTAATGGAATCATAGCCCTTGCCCGAACCATGGGTCGACAGCCAGCCAAGGCCCATTGCTTCCATCGGGGCGGCTTCGGGCTCTGCGCCCACAGCCGAAGCAGGGCCGTTGCCATGCGCCTTGCCGAAAGTGTGGCCGCCCGCGACCAGGGCCACGGTTTCGTAATCATTCATCGCCATCCGTGCGAAAGTATCGCGCACATCACGGCCCGAAGCGATGGGGTCGGGGTTGCCGTCCGGCCCTTCGGGGTTCACATAGATCAGGCCCATCTGAACGGCTGCAAGCGGGTTTTCCAACTCGCGATCACCGGAATAGCGGCTGTTCTCTTTTTCCGAGGTCGCCAGCCATTCGCCTTCTGCACCCCAATAGATATCCTCTTCCGGCTCCCACACATCGGCCCGACCGCCGCCGAAGCCGAAGGTCTTGAAGCCCATGGATTCCAGCGCGCAGTTTCCGGCCAAGATCATCAGGTCAGCCCAGGACAGCGCATTCCCGTATTTCTGCTTGATCGGCCACAACAGGCGGCGCGCCTTGTCCAAGTTGCCGTTATCCGGCCAGGAATTCAGCGGCGCAAAGCGCTGCGTCCCGGTCGAGGCACCGCCGCGGCCATCCGCCGTGCGGTATGTGCCTGCGCTGTGCCATGCCATACGGATGAACAGCGGGCCGTAATGGCCATAATCTGCGGGCCACCAATCCTGACTGTCGGTCATCAGCGCATAAAGGTCCGCTTTCACTGCGGCCAGATCCAGCGATTTGAACGCCTCGGCGTAGTTGAAAGCGGTGCCCATCGGGTTCGACAGGGCGGAATGCTGATGCAGCACCTTCAGATTCAACTGGTTCGGCCACCAGTCGCGATTCGACCGCGTGGCATTACTGACTGAACCATGCATCACCGGGCATTTTCCACCCGTTCCGATATCATTTCCGTCCATGATCTTCTCCTTACTTAGGCGTTATATCTGTTGTGCCAGCGCATATGCCAAAACGCGTTTCCACTTGGTTACGAACCATTGGATACAGCGATAAGACACATCGGCAACCGCCAGCTTCTGTGCGGCTTGACGACACCATATCAAAAGAGTTCCATTAGTTTAAGTTGTATTTTCTGATTGATACGATAAGCACATGTTATGAAAAACTTGACCCTGAAACAAATGCGCTATTTCGAGGCCTTGGCCCGCCACGGCCATTTCGGCCATGCGGCCGATGATTGCGCGATTTCACAACCCGCCCTTTCCATGCAGATCAAAGAGCTGGAATTCTCACTGGGCACCGAGTTGTTCGAGCGTGGGAACCGCCGCGTGCGCCTCACCCATTTTGGTGAGGAGTTTGCCCTGCGCGTGCGCGACATCCTGCGGGCGGTGGATGAGTTGGGCGACCTCGCCCGCGCCTCGCAGGACAAGTTGGTGGGCCGTTTGCGCATCGGGGTCATTCCCACCATCGCGCCCTATCTGCTGCCCAGCCTGATTGGCGCCTTATCGGCACTTTACCCCGAGCTTGATATCCACATCCGCGAAACGGTCACCCCTAAGCTGTTGCAAGAGCTGGCCGAAGGTCGGCTCGATACCGCGATTGTCGCGCTGCCCGTGTCGGAACCCGCCTTGACAGAAGTGGCGCTGTTTTCCGAAGAATTTGTTCTGGTACGCCCCAGTGTGGATGCTGAAAAGCCCGTGCCGAATCGTGAAACGCTGCGCGAAATGCGCTTGCTGCTGCTGGAAGAAGGTCACTGTTTCCGCGATCAGGCACTTTCTTTTTGTAACATGCAAACCGCCCTGCCGCGTGAATTGCTGGACGGAAGCTCCCTGACAACCTTGGTGCAGATGGTTGGTGCGGGCATCGGCGTTACGTTGATCCCCGAGATGGCGGTCGATGTCGAAACCCGCTCGGCCGCGGTGTCGATTGCACATTTCAATGGCCCGCCGCCGTCGCGGACCATCGGCATGATCTGGCGCAAGGCGAGCCCCTTGGGCAAGCAGCTTTCGGAAATCGCCACCATCGTCCAGAATGCCGCCGAAGCCTTGCGCGGGCGAGGCACTGCGTAGAACCTTTGTTCCGGTGCCATCAAAACACTTAGCCAGATAGCAAAGTTTTTTCTTGCCCGAATC
>JBFHGI010000517.1:0-2450 GCA_041583175.1 Pseudorhodobacter sp.
GCAATTTTTCGGCTAAGCCGCAAAGATGTTTGCGCTAACATCTATAAAGGCCTATAGTCTCGCAACCCTAGTACCAGGAATGCGCTGATGATCCTTTGTTGCGGCGAAGCCCTGATCGATATGTTGCCACGCCAGACCACGGCGCAGGAAACGGCCTTTGCGCCCTATCCGGGGGGGGCTGTTTTCAATACGGCTATCGCGCTTGGCCGCTTGGGGGCCAAGTCCGGCTTCTTCTCCGGTCTGTCAAACGACCTGTTCGGCACACTGCTGACGGAAAGTCTGACCGCCTCAAACGTCGAAACCGGCCTTGCCGCGCGATCAGACCGGCCGACCACACTTGCATTCGTGACGCTGGTAAACGGGCAGGCCAGCTATGCCTTCTATGATGAGAATACGGCGGGGCGGTTGTTATCCGTCGAGGACCTGCCCGAACTGCCTGATGACATTACGACGCTGTTCTTTGGCGGCATTTCCTTGGTCAATGACCCTGCCGCCAACGCCTATGCCAGTTTGCAGGCCCGCGAATCCGCCGCGCGCGTTACCATGATTGACCCGAATATCCGCCCCGGCTTCATCAAGGATCAGGGGGCCTACCGCGCCCGCATCAACGGGATGATCGCCAAAGCTGATATCGTCAAGCTGAGCGACGAAGATCTGCACTGGCTGGAAGGCCCCGGTGATCTGGTCGAGGTGGGGCGTAAGCTGCTGACGCGTGGCCCCAAGGTGCTGTTCCTGACCGAAGGGGCCGCAGGGGCGCGCGCGCTGACGGCCACGCAAAACCGTTTTGTCGCCGCAACCAAGGTAACAGTGGCCGATACGGTCGGCGCGGGAGATACGTTCAACGCCGGCGCTTTGGCAGCGCTGGAGGCGGCGGGCGCGCTGACCAAGGCAGCGCTGGCCAACCTTCCGGATGAAACATTGGACGCCGCCCTTAGCTTAGGCACCCGCGCTGCAGCAGTCACCGTCTCACGGCCTGGCGCAAACCCGCCTTGGGCCAGCGAGGTATGAGGGCACTCTTGCAGCGCGTCCACCACGCATCGGTTGCGGTGGGAGGCGAAACCATTGGCGAGATCGGCCCCGGTCTGTTGATCCTGATCTGTGCCATGCAAGGTGATACCGAAGCGGTGGCCGACCAACTTGCCGCCAAAATCGCCAAACTCCGCATCTTCAAGGATGAAGCGGGCAAGATGAATCTGTCACTGAAAGATGCAGGCGGTTCCGCGTTGGTCGTCAGCCAGTTTACGCTGGCCGCGGACACCTCGCGCGGCAACCGCCCCGGCTTCTCGCCCGCTGCCGCCCCCGAAGACGGGCGACGCCTTTACGAGCATTTCTCTGCTGCCATCGCGGCGCAGGGTATTCCGATTGCCAATGGCTCTTTTGGCGCGGATATGGATGTCAGCCTGACCAATGCAGGTCCGGTAACCATCTGGCTGGACACGGAAAGCTGACATCGTTTCTTTGCAGCAGAAGGCTCCGGCCCCGTGAATCCGCCGCGGCAGGCGATAGGTCTCTTTCTCACGGTGTAGGTTATTGCGCCCGAAAGTTAGCCGCCCGAGGCCAGAGAAACCCTGCTCTTTCATGGCTGCAACACCTCTGGCAGAGCACCGCCTTACGGGCCGTGCATCAGCGTTGAAACGCAATTAATGAACGGCTGTTAGAGCTTTGCCGCAGTGTAAATGGGGCTCAACTCTCCCTCCCAATCTCCGTGGTAGAGAGACAAAAAGCGATCTGCCTGGGTCGCACCTGTTTTCAGGCTTTCAACCAGCGGAGAGAGATAGGCTTCCTCGCCATGGCCACGCGCCGCGAGGCCTGCATGGGAAAGCCCGACAGCTGCCCGCGCCAGATCGCTGAGTTTCACGCCACCGGCTTCGGCCTGCAAAGCAGAGACCGAGGCCCCGACGCGCAGGCCTTCGCGGGTTTCCGCGTCAAAACCTTTGACCAGATCCCATGCGGCATCCAAGGCCGCCGGATCATACATCAAACCAACCCAGAAGGCCGGCAAAGCCACGGTGTAATCGCGGCTGCCCATATCAGCACCGCGCATTTCGATGTATTTCTTCACCCGCGCTTCGGGAAACACGGTTGTCATATGGTCCGCCCAATCCGAAAGAGTGGGCTTTTCACCGGGCAAGGCGGGCAACTCGCCTTTCAGGAAATCACGGAAGGACTGGCCCAAGGCATTGATATATTTGCCATCGCGATAGACAAAATACATCGGCACATCCAGCACCCAATCGACATAGGCCTGAAAACCGGCCCCGTCCTCGAACATGAAGGGCAGCATCCCGGTGCGCGAGCCGTCCAAGCCCCGCCAGATACGCGACCGCCAGCTTTTATGGCCGTTCGGTTTGCCCTCGAAGAAGGGCGAAGAGGCGAAGAGCGCCGTTGCCACCGGTTGCAAGGCCAGTGCAACGCGCATTTTCTTGACCATATCCGCCTCGGAGGCGAAA
>JBFHGI010000518.1:0-2445 GCA_041583175.1 Pseudorhodobacter sp.
GCAAATGACCTGACCAATGAACTCCTGACCTCGAATGCCGAGAACCTGCAAGCCACCAACCGCATCGTGCGCACCGAAATGGAGCGTGGCGTGTTCGATATCGAAGCGGTGAAATCGGCCAATGCCACGTTGATTGCCACGATCAACGAAAGCCTCGCGATTGCCGATGAAGGCAAGGCCAAGCGCGCAGCGGCCGAAGAAGAACTGGTGAAGATGGAGCACGAGTTGCGCGACACACTCGCCTCGGCCCGTGCCCGCAAGGACGGCTTGGGCGACACTGTCGGCGTAAAAGCCTGAAACAAAGGGAAAGAGCCAAGATGGCAACCCTGCGCAGCCTTTCGAGAACCCTGAAAGGGGCGGCCCTTCCGGTCGCCTCTGCTGCGCTTTTGGCAGGCTGCGTCACCACGCCGCCCGTTGTGGGGCGCGCAACGCAACCCCCGCCCCCCCGCATCGAGAAAACGCAAGACTATCAACCCTCACCCGCCAGCATGGCGCTGCGCACCTATTACGCGGGCGTACAGGCCGAACTCTTGTCTCGCGGCTTGATGCGCACCGACACCGGTGCCAAGGATGCGCCTTTCTCGGCTTGGATGCTCTCCGCCAATTTCACCCGCATCGCGTTTTTCGACGAGTTTGACAGCTCCTCCGGCACGCTCGTCGCCCGAGAGACCGAAAAACGTTTGCGCCGCTGGGCCAAACCCGTGCGCGTCGGCCTTGCCTTTGGCGACTCCGTCCCGCAAGCCAAACGCGGCACCGAAACCGCGCGCGTGCGGTCCCTGTTGGCGCGCCTGTCCAGGATCACGGGCCATCCGATCCAGCTTGTGTCCAGTAACATCAACTTCCACCTGCAGATCCTGAACACGGATGAGCTGAAAGCCATCGGCCCCACAGTCCAACGCGCCGATCCCAGCATTGGCGCTGCCGAATTGCAGTCGATCATCGAGATGCCGGAAAGCACCTATTGCCAGGTCACCTATTCTCTCAACGAGGGCAGCAACCTCATCGAGCGTGCCTTCGCCGTGATCCGCGCCGAACATCCCGACCTTTTGCACCTGTCCTGCCTGCACGAAGAAATCGCCCAGGGCCTCGGCCTGCCCAATGACAGCCCTGCCGCGCGCCCGTCCATCTTCAACGACGATCAGGAATTTGCCACCCTCACCCCGATGGATGAGATGATGCTGCGCATGCTCTATGACAAGCGGTTAAGCCCGGGCATGACCGCAGCCGAAGCCCGCCCCATCATCGACCAACTCGCCGAAGAACTCGTCGGCGGCGACAGCTAACACAGGAGCCACCATGGTTTTCGATTTCCTCAAAGGCCAATTCATCGACGTCATCCACTGGACCGACGACACCCGCGATACCATGGTCTGGCGCTTCGAACGGCAGGGGCATGAGATCAAGTACGGCGCGAAGCTGACCGTGCGCGAAGGTCAGGCGGCGGTGTTCGTGCATGAAGGGCAAATGGCCGATGTGTTCGGGCCGGGGCTTTATATGTTGGAAACCAACAACATGCCGATCATGACCGCGCTCCAGCATTGGGACCACGGCTTCCAGAGCCCCTTCAAATCCGAGATATATTTCATCAACACCACCCGTTTCAACGATCTGAAATGGGGCACCAAAAACCCGATCATGACGCGCGATCCCGAATTCGGCCCCGTGCGCATCCGCGCTTTCGGCACCTATTCCATGCGCGTCACCGATCCGGCCAAATTCATGCAGGAAATCGTCGGCACCGATGGCGAGTTTACCGCCGACGAGATCAGCTTCCAGATCCGCAACGTGATCTTGCAGGAAATGAGCCGCGCTCTGGCCGCCTCTAATATCCCCGTGCTGGATATGGCAGCCAACACCGCCGATCTGGGCAAACTGGTCGCCACCGCTATCAACCCGCAAATCGCGGAATACGGGCTGTCGCTGCCCGAACTCTATATCGAGAACATCTCTCTGCCCGAAGAGGTAGAGAAAGTGCTGGATAAGCGCACCTCGATGGGCATCGTCGGCGATATGAACCGCTATATGCAATTCAACGCCGCCGAAGGCATGGCGCAACCGAATTCCGCCGCAGGGGCGGCGATGGGCGCAGGCATGGGGGCTGGCATCGGTATGGGCATGGCACAGAACATGGGGCCTTGGGGCGCCGTTCCCGCCGCAGCACAGCAGCCGCAAATGGCACCGCCGCCCCCACCGCCACCCGCGCCGGAAAAGCTGTGGCACACCGCCAAGGACGGCGCGACCAGCGGGCCGTTCTCGCGCAGCCACCTTGGCCGCATGATCACCGAAGGCAGCTTCAGCCGCGATACTCTGGTCTGGACTGCCGGACAGGACGGCTGGAAACCGGCGGGCGAGATCGCCGAACTCGCCCAACTTTTCACCATAGCGCCGCCACCGCCCCCCGGAGCATGACGTGACCACAGATCAGGAAACCCGATGGCCCTGCGA
>JBFHGI010000519.1:0-2445 GCA_041583175.1 Pseudorhodobacter sp.
GCACGCTGCAAGCGCCCACCATTCTGTCAACCTACCGCACCTATGGCGCGAACCCGACAGCGATGGCTTACGTCGAGGTTTACAACGGGCTTCAGCAAGGTGTTGTCGAAGGTCAGGAAAACCCTCTCGCCAATATCGCCTCGATGAAGTTTTACGAAGTGCAGAAATATATGACGCTTACGGGCCACGCCTATCACACCTATGCGGCGGTCATAAATAAAGCCAAATGGGAAAGCCTGCCTGAAGATCTGCAAACCATCGTTGCCGATGCGATGATCGTAGGCCGTGATGCCGCACGCCAGTATACCGAAGAGGATGAGGCGAAAATCCTTGATGCAATCAAGGATCAGATCGAAATCCAGCCCTTGTCGGACGAAGGCCGCGCCGCATTCATTGAGGCCTCCCAGCCGATCTATGAAGAGTTTGCGCCCAAAGTAACGCCCGAGCTGCTTGAAAAAGCCATCGCAGCGGCAAAGGGCTGATCCATGAAGGGGGCCGGCAAGATGATCAATGGCGTGAACCGCATCATCGACTGGATTGAGAACATCTTGGTCACAGTGCTTATTCTGACCGCAACGCTGGTGGCGATAGGACAGGTGATTGCACGTTATGTGTTCAACAACTCGCTGTACTGGTCCGAGGAATTGATCCTCTACTCACTGATTACCATGAGTTTCCTGACCATGGGCATGGGGGTGCGCTATGCCTCTCATATCAGCGTCGAGGCGATTTATACCATTGCCGGCCCCCGCACGGCACGCGCACTTCAGATCGGGGCAGCTTGCCTCGGTCTGGTTTTCGCAGGCGTTCTGGTTTTTTACGGCAGCAAGCTGTCGTTCAACACGATGCAGATGGGGCAACTGTCGCCTGCGATGCGGGTTCCAGTCGGGTATATCTATCTGATCATTCCGATTTCGGGCGTACTCATGGCACTACGCTATTTGCTGGTGCTGCAATCCACCGTGACCGCAGGCGTTTATACCGCGCCGCAGGTCGATATTAAAACAAGCTGAGGGCGCGCAAATGGTTTCTGCACTGGTTCCGGCCTTCTTCGGGCTGCTTCTTTTCGGCTTACCCATCTTTGCCGCATTGGCGATGTCGGTGGCACTGATCTTTTATTTCGTGGGCGGAATTGATCCTGTCGTTGTTCCGATGCGCATGTTTTCGGGCATGAACAATTTCTCGCTCATGTCGATACCGTTCTTTATTCTGGCGGCAGAGCTGATGCGGATTGGCGGCTTGTCGGATCGCTTGATCGGGCTGGCAAGAGCCTTGATCGGGTGGTTGCCCGGCGGATTGGCCGCCGCAGCTGTCGTTGCCTGTTTGATGTTCGGCTCCATCTCCGGCTCTTCGCCCGCGACGGTGATTGCGATTGGCACCATCATGTATCCGGCAATGGTCGCCGCAGGGTATGACAAGTTCTTTTCTATCGGGCTTATCACGACGGCAGGCACTTTGGGGCCAATCGTTCCACCGTCCATCGCGCTGATTATCTACGGTTCTGTCACCGGCACCTCGGTTGGCAAGCTGTTCGCCGCAGGGTTGCTTCCTGCGCTGTTGATTGGCGGGATACTGATCCTCTATGCCTGCTGGTATTCGGCGCATAAGGGCTATCCGCGCGATGCCTTTCCAACTTTGCGGTCGATCCTGACTGCGTTCAGGCGCGCGGCTTGGGGGTTGGGGCTGCCGGTTATTCTGCTGGGCGGGATTTATTCGGGCGTCTTTACGCCAACAGAATCCGCGGCCACCGCTTGCCTTTACGGTTGGTTTGTCGGGGCGGTTGTGTATCGCAGCATCTCATTGCGCGAAACTCTGGTGGTCTTGCGCAACACCGGCTTGATCTCGGGGCCTTTGTTGCTGATCACCGCAGGGGCCTCAGCGTTCTCATGGTTGCTGGCCAGTACCGGCGCACCGTCCGATCTGGCAAATTACATCCTGTCAGGCACAGACAACCCGATTATCGTGGTCGCTTTGTTCAACGTGATCTTGCTGGTTGCGGGCTGCTTTCTGGATAGCGCCTCTGCGATCATCATCTTGGGGCCATTGATGCAACCTATTGCGGCGCAAGTCGGGGTTGATCCTATTCACTTCGGCATCATCATGCTGGTGAACCTGTCGGTGGGGATGCTAACGCCGCCAGTTGGGCTTAACCTGTTCGTCGCGATGGGGGTCGCCAAGATGACGCTGTTCCAAATCTTCCGCGCGGCTTTGCCAACGATTGCGCTGATGCTGGGGGCGCTGCTTATACTGTCCTATATTCCGTTCTTCAGCATGTTTTTGCCGTCACTCATGTTTTAACACACGATCCGTGTAAGCTTTCTTTGCCCTTCATATGCCAGCGACTGGCTGTGAGGGGCAAAAGGTCATCAGACGAAAGAGGCTGTCACTATCGCGCTTACAACACGATCCACGCTGACTGCATTTCAATCGCGGCCACCCCGCTCA
>JBFHGI010000520.1:0-2428 GCA_041583175.1 Pseudorhodobacter sp.
ACACCGGAAAACAAAGTAGTACGCTACGATCTTCAAGCATTGCTTGAGCAGAACTATGACCATGCCGCGCCTCAGGACGCGGGTTGGGTGGCCCCGCATGTCACGCCTTGGGATGCGGGTCTGATGGGGCAAGTACCGACCGCGCGGATGCCAGAGGTGCAGGCCAACCCGCAGGCGAAAAAGGCATGGCTCGCGCAGGTTGCACGCTACGGTTTCGGCAAGCTGACCGATGGGCCGGTGCGCGACGGCGCGTTGTTCGAGGTGGTGGACCTCTTCGGCTATGTCCGCGAAACCAATTATGGCCGCAACTTCGAAGTGCGGACCGAGGTGAACCCGACCAACCTTGCCTATACCGGGCTGGGCCTTCAGGCGCATACGGATAACCCTTACCGTGATCCGGTGCCGACGGTGCAGGTGCTTTACTGCCTCGAATCCTCGGCAGCGGGGGGCGAGAATATGGTGGTGGACGGTTTCGCCTGCGCCCGACGCCTGCGCGACGAATCCCCCGAAGGCTTTGATCTGCTGTCGAAATATTGTGCACGGTTTGAATATGCGGGGGAGGCAGGCGTGCGCCTGCAATCGCGCCGCCCGATGATCGAGCTTGCCCCCGATGGCGAGTTGGTCGCGATCCGCTTCAACAACCGCTCTGCCGCTGCGATCACAGATGTGCCGTTTGACGAAATGGAGGCCTATTACGCCGCCTATCGCCGTCTGGCTGAAATCATCGACGATCCGGCGATGGAGGTGACCTTCCGCCTGAACCCCGGTGAAAGCTTTGTGCTTGATAACACACGGGTCTTGCACGCACGCAAAGGTTATTCCGGGTCGGGAACGCGCTGGCTGCAAGGCTGCTACGCCGATAAGGACGGGCTCTATTCCACCCTCAACGCCGCGCTGCAGGAGGCGGCGGAATGACCGGACTCACAGCGCAAACCATCGTCCCCTTCCTCGCCAGCATCTTCGAGCGTCGCGGCGATGAGGAATATCTGGGTGAACCCGTCACCATGGCCCAGCACATGCTGCAAGGGGCGACGCTGGCCGAACAGGCTGGCTATCCGGAGGTGGTGATCGTCGCTGCCTTGCTGCACGACATCGGGCATTTCACCTCGGAATTCGGCACCTATCACCCCGATGACACCCATGACCGCCACCACGAAGACGCGGGCGCCGAGGTGCTTGGGCCTTTCTTCCCAACGCTCGTCACCGATTGCGTACGCTATCACGTTGCGGCAAAACGCTATCTTTGCGCCACAAAACCCAGCTATTTCAACCGCCTATCGGCCGCATCCGTCCACACCCTGCACCTGCAAGGCGGCCCGATGAGTGCGGAGGAAGTTGCCGAATTTCGGAAGAACCCGAATCTGGAGCAGATCATTCAGGTCCGCTATCTGGATGAGGCTGGCAAGCACCCGACAATGCAAACCCCGCCCTTCGCGCATTTCGCCCCGATGGTGCAGCGCGTGGTGGATGCCCATTGCGGGGTCAGCCAATGACAGCGCCGGTTTACATGTTCGATGCCAGTACCAAGCCATCGCTGCCATGGTTCGAGGTGCCGCTGATCCGCGCAACCGATCGCAGCGTGCAGGGCTATGGCTGTCTGGTCGATGACCCTGAAAATTTCGAGATCAAGATCACCCGTTGGCCCGCGCAAGGCTGGCGCCCGATCGACGAGGGAACGGGCGATGAGGCGGGCTTTGTCGAAGGCACGTTCCGTGCCGATTGGCGTGGCGATGTGCTGTATGGCGAGAATGAAGCGGTGAACGGGAACTATGTGCTGGGGTGGTCGACAGACCCGCAAACAGCCTCCACCGGGCAAAGCACCGCACCCCGCGATCAGGTCTTGCTGTGGCATATGAATTACCACCCCGACGGCGGGCAGTTGTTCTTTCCGCTCGACCGCAAGCCGTTTATCGTTCCGGTGGCGCTGCCGGGGGATAATCTGGCCCCCGAAAAGGTGGTTGCCTTTTGGTGTGACGGCTCGCAGGGTCTCTATATCCACGCCAATATCTGGCACGAGGGGATATTTCCCGTCACCGACAGCCAGCGTTTTCTGGATCGGCAGGGGCGCGTTCATGCGCGGGTCAGCGCGGATATCGGCAAGGAATTCGGCGTCTACCTCGCCTGTCCGCTGCGCGAGGATAAAATCCGCGACCTCTAGCAACGGCGCAAGCGGGCACGGGAGCAGAGTCTGCCCTTGCCCTTGCAGACGGGGAGGTGCAGCATAGGGCGCTGACAACCGCAAAAGGCCCTTGCTGCATGAGTTCAGATACCACGTCTTGCCAGCCCGAGATTCGATTGGTCGGGCTGACCGGAATGCTGGTCAGCTTTGCGGACCGTTTGTCGGAACCGGCCAATCGTGCCGCCATCGCCTTTCGCGCGGCAGTGGAGGCCGCGCATTGGGCAGGGGTGGAGGAAACCTCCTCCGCGC
>JBFHGI010000521.1:0-2425 GCA_041583175.1 Pseudorhodobacter sp.
ACCGCGACCCGTCCTTGCAGCAGCGGTCGCATCCGTGGGTCAAGATAGAGCCGTTTTCCCGAAGCCGGAGAGGTGATCGAAGACATTTCGACCGACAGCGCATCGTCATACCAGAATTTGCGCGAATTGCCCAAAGGCAGCAATCTGGTATGACCCAAACGGCGGGCGACCGCTTCGGCCAAGGGAAGGCCGAGCGTTGGCACGGCTACGATGATGTCGGGTTTGTAAGAGGCTAGCCGCGCGGCCAGATCATCAGCAATGGCGTCCAGCACCGTGAAACTGGACTGATTCAAGATCAGGCTGGCAACGCCGCGCCCGTCTGCAAGCGTTCGAATGGGCAACAGAACGGTCTTATCCCCAAGAGGGGCGGCAAAGCTTTCTTGATCAGGCTGCACACCGGCGGGCAGATCGTCATGCAGGGTTTGCCAGACATCCAGCCTCATCGGCGCAGCCCGTCAAGAAGTTCGGCGCGCAGGGCCACTGCATCAAGCCCCATCGCAACCTTGATCCGGTGCGGTCCGGCGATCAAGGCACCGCTGTCGATTTCCACGCCGAGGTCATGTTCCGCAATCCGAAAATGGTGCGGTACTTGTGCCAGAAGCGGCACGCAGGGGTCATGCAAAGGGCGGCTTTCGGCCCCATTGGTGGCGGCGAAATAGGCCTCGATCAGCGCGGCAGAGGCTTGGGCGGCGGCGCTGCCTGTTTCCCGCAAAGCCGCGATATAGGCCGCATCGGCGCGAAACTGCCGCGTGGCGTCCAGTGGAATCAAGGTGAAATCCAGTCCGGCGGCCAGAACTTCGGCAGCGGCATGGGGGTCATGCGCAATGTTGAATTCGGCTCGTGGCCCCACATTTCCGGGTTCATTTACGGCCCCGCCCATCGCAATCACGCGGCGCAATCGCTTGGCAGCGGCTGGGTCTGCCCGCAGTAGAAGCGCCAGATTGGTGAGTGGGCCGAGGCAATGCAGGTCGATGCTTCCCGGCGCATTGTCATGGAGCAGCCTGGCCATCGCCGCGACGGCATCGGTGCTGGTGGGCGCTTTGGCAGGCTGGGGAAAGGGAACACCGCCCAAGCCGTCATTGCCGTGGATACCGGTCTCGGGGCGCGCTTCTCGGCCCAAAGGGGCAGGAGCGCCGGAATGGATGTCCGTGTTTGCGCCAGCCAAGGCGCAGATACGGCCGGCGTTTCTGGTCGTTACCGACAGCCCGATGTTGCCCGCAACGGTGGTTATCGCAAGAACATCCAAAGCCGGATGACGCAGAGCGTATAGAATTGCGATGGCGTCGTCGATGCCAGGGTCTGTATCAATGATGATGGGCAAGGCTTTGTCTTTCCGATGTCAGGTGGAACGGTCGATTTCCACGATTTTGGCTCTGAAACGCTTTGCAATCTGCAAGGCATCCGCCAGTGATTTGGTATCGTCCAGCGTGGTCAATTCGCGATCCTGCATCAGCCAGTGCCCCGCGACCATGCTCGCGCGTACATCGCTTGGCAGGGTGGCATAGCTGAGCATGGAATAGATGTCATAGATCGGGTGCAGTCTTGGGTCTGCAAGGCTGATGCGGATCAGGTCGGCTTGTTTGCCCGGCTCCAGGGAGCCGATGCGGTCGGCCATGCCCAAGGTCGCTGCGCCTTCAATCGTGGCCATACGGATCAAGTCGACACAAGGCAGAATACCTCGGGAATGACCGGCGATTTTCTGAAACATCGTGGCGGGTGCAAGCTGCGAAAAGAGATCCAACGTGTTGCCGGACATCGGCCCATCGGTTGCAATGCCCACCTTCACCCCGCGCGCGCGCAGCGCCGTTATGGGGGCGATGCCACGCCCGGCTTTGCCGTTCGATCGGGGATTATAGGCAACATGCGCACCGCTGGCGGCGAAAAGATCCATGTCAGCCTCGGTCGGGTACATCATATGTGCGGCAATCAAAGCGGGCGTTAGCAGGCCTGCGCGGTTTGCCACCTCGACTGTCGAGCAGCCATGATTGTCTTGCGCCCAGGCCAGTTCTGGCTCTGTTTCGGCCAGATGCATCTGAACTGGCAGATCAGGATGCGCGGCAGACCATTCCGCGACCCGTTCCAGTACCGCCATTCCCGTTGAATAGGGCGCATGGGGGGCGGCTGATGGCGTGATGCGGGGGTGGGCGCGGTAGGTTTCCGTCAGCGCCGCTAACCGTGCAAACCCTTCGTCTATCGTGGTGTGATCGGGGGGCGCGAAGGTTGCAAGCGTCTGGCCGACAACGCCTCGCAGCCCCGATTGGTCGAGGACACCCCCGATGCGGTCCTCGAAATAATACATATCGGCAACGGTCGTCACGCCGCCGCTGATCAGTTCAACCGCCGCCAGTCTTGCGCCGATTTCCACAACCTCGGCCGTGATTAGCGAGCGTTCCAGCGGCAGGATATAGCGGAACAGGCGGTCGTC
>JBFHGI010000522.1:0-2424 GCA_041583175.1 Pseudorhodobacter sp.
AGCGCAGAATAGAGCGGCCAAAGCGCACAGGCAGAGCCGTGGCGCGGCAAAGTGAAGCCCTCCACCGGTTTACGCACCAAAAGCGCGCCGGAACCATCGCAAACCACCAGCCCCTCCCTGGCGTGTTTGCGAAGGGCGAGGCGACGGAAAACGGTCAACACATCGCTGCCAAACTGCTGGGCCAGACGTAACGGATCGCCCGTGCCATTCGCGTCCAAAGCGGCCTCGAACGCAGCAAGGGGGAGTCGTTGCGCATCATCGGCAGCCTGCGCCAGCCAGTCCTGCGCCAGACTGCGGGCGGCACCCGATGCCAGCCCCGCAATCTCGGCCTCCAACGCTGCGCGACCTTTGGCACCCGCTTCCAATTCATCAAAATGCCATCCGCGCCGGGAAAGCCAGTCTTCCAACTCCTCCTGCGGGGCGGCGGTGCCGGTATCGGCCTCTTGCTCCGACCCGTCCAGATAGGCGACCAAAGCCTCGGCCCCAAGGGCCAGCCGCTCGCTATCGGCATGGAGATTGCCATGAAAGCGGGCGCGCCATTCCGGCTCGATGTCCTCTGTCTCGGCAAGGATTGCGGCGGTGGAACGCACGGAGCTGACTGCCGAAAGCACCTCATGCAGGGCCTGCGACAGATGGGGGTCGTGGTTGATCCGGTCATTCAGCGCCGCGACCATCCGCTCCAGATGCGTAATGCGCCGATATTGACCGGCCAGCAGGTCGGACCAGCCCGGAAACCGGCCTAAAATCTCGTCGATACGGTCCAGCTCTGGCTTGGTGCCGCCCGCCATCGCCGCTGCGGCGCGCAGATCCTGTATAATTCCTGCCTCGGCCCCTTCGCCCAACGCCTTGGGTTCGACTCCCAGGACCTGCGCGATCTTGGCCAACACGGTTTCACCAATGCGCCGGCGGTTATGCTCAATCAGGTTCAGATAGGATGGAGAGATGCCCGCTGCCCGCGCCAAATCTGCCTGAGCGATCCCCGCAGCCAAGCGCCTCTCGCGCACGCGGCTGCCGGTCAATCCTGTCATTGGCATGGGTAACCCTCCTGCATGACGACAGATTTACACGATGCACGCCGGTTTACAAATCCTGAAAACCCACGCCAAGGAGCCTGCAGGCGCAAATAACAAAGGGCGCGCCAAACGGCACGCCCTTTGTCCGTTTCAAAGCCGCTGGCTTATTGCAGCGCTTTATCCGTGATCGCCGAAGTATAAGCGCCTTCCGGCTCTTTGGAGATAACAGGGTCCGAACCGCCGCCCAGCAAGGTTGCAACCGTCCGCTCATAATCCGCCATATCCAAGGCGCCGTCGGAACCGGCCGTCAACTTGGCAACCTCGCCCATCATGCGCTTTTGGTGCCCTTCGGTCTGCGCGCCGGTCTCGTCATTATCGAGCACGATCATCGCTGCCTCATCAGGGTTGGCTTCGGCATATTTCCAGCCTTTCATCGAGGCGCGTACAAACCGCACCATCTTATCCTCGAAGGCCGGATCAGCGAGGTTGGCTTCCAACACATAAAGCCCGTCTTCCAGCGTCGAAACGCCCTCATCCTCATATTTGAAGGTCACCAGTTCTGCTTCCGAGATGCCGGCATCAATCACCTGCCAGTATTCGTTATAAGTCATGGTGGAAATGCAGGCCGCCTGTTTTTGCAACAACGGATCGACGTTGAACCCTTGCTTGAGGACTTCAACCCCGTCGGGGCCGCCATTTGTCGGAATGCCCAAAGTGCTCATCCAGCTCAGGAACGGGTATTCATTGCCAAAGAACCAGACGCCAAGGGTCTTACCCTTGAAATCATCCGGACTGGCTACCCCGTTTTCCTTCAGGCAGGTCAGCATCATGCCACTGGAGTTGAATGGCTGCGCTATGTTCACCACCGGCGCGCCTTGCTCGCGGGCGGCCAAAGCCGATGGCATCCAGTCCACCATGACATCCGCGCCGCCGCCCATAAGCACCTGCACCGGTGCCACATCCGGCCCCCCGGGTTTAATGGTGACGTTCAAACCCTCTTCTTCGTAGAAACCCTTGTCGAGCGCTACATAATAACCGCCGAACTGCGCCTGCGTGACCCATTTCAACTGCAAGGTCACGTCATCCGCCGCCCAGGCTGTCCCTGTTGCCGCCCCTGCAAGAACAAAAGCCGCAAGTGCACCTGTCAGTGTCTTCTTCATCGCCATCCTCCGTGTTGGGCCATCATCGGCCTCGCTGTGAAGGGTGCCAGAACGTCACCCCTTTTTCTATCAGGGCCACTGCGCCGTAAAACGCAGAGCCCGCAATCGCTGCAACCGCAATCTCGGACCAAACCATATCAAGGCCAAGCCGTCCGACCTCGGTAGAGATACGAAATCCCATCCCTTTTGTGGGGCTGCCAAAAAATTCAGCAACAATTGCGCCGATCATGGCCAAAGTGGTCGCAATCTTC
>JBFHGI010000523.1:0-2420 GCA_041583175.1 Pseudorhodobacter sp.
GCAAATCATTGACAAATACCTGATTCTGGCCCGCGATGCACAGCTGTCGAATGACCGCGTCAACGCCGAGAATTTCTTGCAGCACGCCGAGCATTATACCCGAATGCTCAGTGAAGCGATGCGGGAGATGCAAGCCGAACAGGACCAGCGCCGCCAGAATGACAATCAGAACGGTCAGGGCGGCCAGAATGGCCAGAACAACCAAGGTGGAAACCAGCAGCGCGACTATCAACAGCGCGACCGGGGGGGCGACCAGCAACCTGATCTGCGTGACGATAGCGGGCGCGACGACAACAACCGTGATGACCGTGGCGACAGTCGGCGCGAAGAGCGGACTGAAAACCGCCGCGATAACCGGAATGAGAATCGGAACGATTCTCAACGTGACACCCCGCGCGAAGATCGCCAGAATGATCGGCGCAATCGTCAGCTACAGCGCAATGCCGATGCAGCACCCGAGGTGATTGATCCGAAGTCAGACGAGGAGGACAACGGTCTGGTCGAAACACCGGAATCCCGTCGTCCACGCCAACAGCGCCATCGGGCAAAATCTGTCGAAGAGCGGCCGGCCCAACCGGCAGAGCCTGCTCCGCAAGCGGTCCCGGAGCCCGAGGCACAACCGGTTGCCGCAGAGCCTGCCGAGAAACCTCGCAAGCCGCGCGCCCCGCGCAAGCCCAAGCTGGATGCAGGGCCCGATAGCGGAAGTCAGGCCGCAGAATGAAATAGAGGCCGGGCGATTGCCCGGCCTTTTTCGTTGGACGCCTCAGTCGTAGGTCAGCGACAGCGCGCAGAATTTCTCGAGCGATATCTCTTCGGCCCGCGCGGTCGGTGCAATACCAACCGCTTGCAGTCGCGCCTCGATATCCGGCCCCATGCCTTTCAGGCTCGATCGCAGCATCTTCCGGCGCTGATTGAACCCCATCGCCGTGATCCGTGAAAGCGCCGCCGCATTGGCCGGAAAGCGCGGCTCCTCAAGGCGGGTCAAATGTACCACGGCGGAGTGCACTTTGGGCGGGGGGCTAAAGGCCTCGGGCGGCAGGCTCATCACGATCTTAGGCTCGGCCCGCCATTGCGCCAACAGCGCCAACCGACCGTAAGCCTTGTCCCCGGGCTTCGCGACAATCCGCTGCGCGACTTCCTTTTGAAACATCAGTGTCAGGCTGGTCCAGAACGGCGGCCATTGATCCGGCGATAGCCAGCGGATCAACAGCTCCGTCCCCACATTATAGGGCAGGTTCGCAACCACACGCACCGGCGGCGTCAGATGGGACGAAATATCCAAACCCAAAGCGTCAGCGTTCACCACCTCCAAACGGCTTGGGTAGGCCGCCGAAATCTCGGCCAATGCGGGCATGCAACGCGCGTCTTTTTCGACCGCCAAGACCCGCCGAGCGCCTTCGGCCAGCAAGCCGCGTGTCAAGCCACCGGGGCCGGGGCCAACCTCCAACACATCACATTGTGTCAGATCCCCGGCACAACGCGCGATCTTGGAGGTCAGGTTGAGATCCAGCAAGAAGTTCTGCCCAAGCTGCTTCTTGGCCACCAGATCATGCGTCCGGATCACGTTTGCAAGGCTGGGCAGCCCGTCAATGGCTGCCATCGCCGCCTCCTGCTTCATCGTGGTGAAAATACCTCACGGGGGGTGTGACCCCCCCCGCCACTTTGCCACCGCGCGCCTGCGCCATGTCTTGTGCCAACCGCAGTGCCGCTATCAGGCTGGCTGCATCTGCAATGCCCTTGCCCGCAATATCAAAAGCCGTGCCATGATCCGGAGAGGTGCGCACAAAAGGCAATCCCAGCGTCAGGTTCACGCCACCTGCGAAATCAATCGTCTTGATCGGGATCAACGCCTGATCGTGGTACATACAAACTGCCACGTCATAGCGCGCGCGGGCAGCGGCATGGAACATCGTATCGGCAGGCAGCGGCCCGAGAATATCCATGCCCTCTGCGCGCAATCGGTCCAGAACAGGGATGATCAGGTCAATCTCCGCCCGACCCATCGCGCCGCCTTCACCGGCATGCGGGTTCAACCCCGCCACGGCCACGCGCGGCGCGGCGATGCCGAAATCCTGACGCAAGCCGCTATGGGTGATCCGAAGTGTCTCTTCCAATGCCTGCGCAGTCAAAGCGGCCGGGACCGCCTCGATCGGGATATGGATGGTGACCGGAACGACGCGCAGCTCGGGGCAGGCGAGCATCATCACAACCCTGTCCACGCCCCCTAGCTCTGCCAGAAACTCGGTATGCCCTGGAAAAGCAAAACCTGCGCCGTCTTTCAGGGCCTTCTTGTGGATAGGAGCCGTGCAGACTGCCGAAGCCTCACCATTGGTCACAAGGTCAACCGCACGCGCAATCACCGCAATGACATCGGCGGCATGGTCGGCCTGTGCTATGCCGGGCGTATTGATGCTGCGGAA
>JBFHGI010000524.1:0-2413 GCA_041583175.1 Pseudorhodobacter sp.
CCAGTCCAGCCAGAGGTGACAGGTCGCAACCGAGGCCAGCAAGGCGCGGCCCTGAACGTTGATCCAGCCGGTCGAGGCAAGGTAGCGCATGCATGCGTCAACATAGGGCAGCCCCGTCTGCCCCTCTTTCCACGCCTCAAACACCGCCCCGTCGCTTTGTCGCACAGGCAAGGCAGAAGCTTTGGGGTGGCGTGCGACATGTTCCATATCTGGCGCAGTCTCGAATATCCGGGCGAAATACGCCCGCGCTGCAAGTTGGGTTTGAAACCTGCGCAGATTGTCGGTCCAGTCAGGGCCGGGTTTGGTGGCAAGCTGCGCCGATCCGGCCTGTGCCACCTCGCGGCGCGACAGGGCCCCCGCCGCTAAATAGGGGGAAAGGCGGGAACTGGCCCGCTCTGCGATCAGCGGAGAGGCGGTGGCGCAGTGATAGGTCTGGCCGCGCGTTTTCAGGAAGCTATCCAACAGCGCAAGCCCCTGCGCCCGGCCGCCGACTTGACGATGCGGGCAATGATCTGGCTTCATCCGCAAGGCTCGGGCGGTGGGAACAACCCCCGGCTCTATTCCAGCAACCATGCGAAGGGCAGACGGGGCGAGGGGCTTTCCGGCTTCCGTCTCCAGGATGCAATCGGCACTGCCCTCAGCAACCGATCCTTCGTGCTGCGCTTGCAATTCGACCCATTCGATACCTGCCGCCGTAGCCCAGTCCTTGACCCGCTTGTTGCGCGCAAAGGTCCAGGCCGTTGCATCCTCGTGATGACTGACAATGCGGCTGATATTGTTTTGCCTGCATAGCCGCGCCAGCACTTCTACCGCCTCTCCGACCCGCACAACCAAAGGCGCGCCGAGACGGGCCAGTTCACGGCGCAGATCATTCAGGCAGTCCGCAATAAAATCCCATTGGCGCGCGGCGGTGTCCGGCTGGGCCCAATAGTCCGGCTCTGCGATATAGAGTGGCAGCACCGCCCCTGCCTCGGCTGCATAGGCCAAGGCAGGGTGATCAGTCACCCGCAAATCACGCTTGTACCAAACCAGAACATTCATAGAACATAGGCATAAACACCTGTCCGGATTCGGCAAGTCACAATCGTCAGGGATCAGTTGCCAGCAGGTGCCGCAGGCTCTGGTGTTGCGGTCTCGGGCGTCACGGGTGCGGGCGCGGCGGTTTCAGGTGCCGGTGCGGTCTGGAGCGGCGCCGTTGCACCCTCGTCCAGCAACTCGGCTTCCGGTGTCACGCTATCGCCCAGAAACACAAAGAACAGCACGGCAACAACCGCCAGACCGAGGATGATCCCGATCAGCGGGCCGCGATGCCTTTGCTTCTGTCGTTCGATATTGGTTCTTGGGGCTGACATGGCTTTTCCTTTCCGATGGATAATGGGGGCGAAAACATATGGGGTCAGATGCGGCGGGGCAGGTTGAACAGCGCTCCGCCTCACACTAACCTCTGCCAGATCAACCACGGCCAAGCCGAATTGGTTCCCGAAGCTGACCGACCAAACCCCACCGAAAGGCCATCATGTCCGCGCAAAACGCCCCCGAAGCCATCCTATTGGCAGATTACCGCCCATTCCCCTTTGTGCTGGACCATGTGGCTTTGCATTTCAAACTGCACCCCACGCAAACCCGTGTCACCGCGCGGCTGTCCTTCGCGCCCAATCCCGCCGCCGAACCCGGGCAGGATCTGCGGCTGGATGGGGAGCATATGGCCCTGATCTCGCTGTCGCTGGACGGCAAGCCATTGGCGTGCGCACCGGATGACACGGGGCTGACGATCCCTGCCGCCGATCTGCCCGCAGGCCCTTTCACACTGGAAACCGAGGTGGAGATTTCGCCCGAAACCAACACCTCGCTCGACGGGCTTTATATGTCGGGCGGCATGTATTGCACGCAATGCGAGGCGCAGGGCTTTCGCAAGATCACCTACTACCCCGACCGCCCCGATGTCATGGCCCGCTTTGACGTGACGATGGAGACGGAAATGCCGGTGCAACTGTCCAACGGCAACCCGACCGGGCCGGGCGCATGGCACGACCCCTGGCCCAAACCGGCCTATCTGTTTGCGCTGGTCGCGGGCGATCTGGTGGCCCATTCCGATGAATTCACCACCATGTCGGGCCGCAAGGTCGCGCTGAACATCTACGTCCGCCCCGGCGACGAAGGCAAATGCGCCTATGCGATGGACAGCCTGATCCGGTCGATGAAATGGGATGAGGAGGTGTATGGCCGCGAATACGACCTCGATATCTTCAACATCGTCGCGGTCGATGATTTCAACATGGGGGCGATGGAAAACAAAGGGTTGAATATCTTCAATTCCAAACTGGTGCTGGCCACGCCCGAAACCGCCACGGATGACGATTATGCGCGGATCGAGGCGGTGATCGCCCACGAATATTTCCATAATTGGACCGGC
>JBFHGI010000525.1:0-2383 GCA_041583175.1 Pseudorhodobacter sp.
AGGCGCCGATCGCTTCTGGTAAGTTATGTTGATGCAGGGTCGCCACAACCGCATCAGGCGCAACCTTCCCCGCCTTTTTCGCCGCTCGCAGAAGACCTTGTTGAAAGCGGCTGTCGGCAATTGCGATCATACGCAGGATTACAACTTCATCCCTTTGCCCACGTAAATCTGCGGCACCATATTCGGTCACGACAATATCGCGCATATGGCGAGGCACTGTCGTCACTGGCACCTCCCAAGTGATGTTGGAGGTCACCTTGCCGCCAGAAGTTCGGGTTGCCGGCAGGGTCAGAATGGCGCGCCCAGCCTGCAAGGCAAAAGCCTGCTCTATGAAATTGAACTGCCCCCCGACCCCGCTGACAACCTGCCCGGTTTTGGCCGCATCCGACATCACATCACCTAACAGGCTGACCTGCATCGCACTGTTCACAAATCGGGCCTCTTGCCGCGCTTCGCGCTTTGCCGTTTCATCCGCGTAAAGAGCGTTGGTAAAGCTGACGGGCATCATCTGGATTTGCGCACGCCGCGCCTCGGGCATGTCACGCAGCCGCACATACATGTCGCGCGCATCGACAAAGAACCCTGCATGAATTGCCGCACCGCCGACGTCACGCCGGACGATCCCCACCTCGAACAATTCGAGAAGGCCAGACACAAGCATCTCGGTCACCGCATAAAGCCCTTGGCCAAACGGGGCCGTATCGTCGCCCGACAGCGGCACGGGCGCGCTTTGCCATAGATCATCCAGCGCCGCGCGGTCGCGTAAAATCAGCGCGTTTGCCACCGCATCGCCAATCGCCCCGATCCCGATTTGCAAGGTCCCGCCATCCGCGATCAGCCGAGAGACATGCAGGCCAATCGCGTGCTGTTCATCTGAAACGGGGCGACGCGGGGCGGAGAACAGCTCAAATGGGTCCGGTGGCCGCAGCATCATCGCAAATTCATCCGCTTCCAGCACAGCCTTGCCCGGCATGAAGGGCAGACGGTTATTCACCTCGCCCACCGCAATGAAATCCAGATCGCCAGCTTGGCGCATGGCGAACAGGTCCGCCGAAATATCGGTATTGCAGGACAGACTGACCGTGCCGTCACGTTCGGGCACCAATTGTGCCAGAACGTTCGGGTTTTGCGCGATGAGAACGTCGCGGGCGTGGGTATAGTTGGCGGAAATGTAATGGCGCTGCGCATAGCTGTTGCCGATCCAGTCGCCCGCCTGAAAGAAGAACTCGGAAACCGTGATATTCTCGGGCAATTTCCCCTCGTTTATCAATTCGGCATATAAAATCTCGGGGTAGCACCCAAAAAGCCTGTCCATGGCAGGTTCCAGAAACCGCCTTTGCATGTCAGAGTCAGGCTTAGGCCGTTGCAGCGTCAGCGCGGTAAAAATTGACAGGTTCAGCTGCGGATCGGCCACCGCCGCCCGCGTCAACGCATTCAGCAAGGTCACAGGTTTGCCCAGACCAAGCGGCAAGGCAAGCCGGATGGTGCCGTTTGTGCGCTGAAACAGGGCCGCCGCCATCTCATCGGCATCCACAAATATCTGTGGGGCGTCAGCCAAGGGTTTTCCACCCGTCATCGGGCGCAAATCTTGGCCCATAGGCTTGCTCCAGCTCTTTCAGCCTTGCTGCCACCTTCCCCACCCCGCGCGCGCGCGCATAGTGCAGCGGGCCGCCGCGAAAGGGTGCCCAGCCGGTGGCAAAGATCATCGTCGCGTCCAATTGATCTTCGCTGTCCACAACGCCTTTGCGCAACAGTTCGACAGAGGCATCCAGCATCGGCAGAATAAGGCGGTCCGTCAGGTCCGCAGGGGGTTCTGCCTCTGATTGGGGATGGGGCGTGCCCTCAGACCAGTCATAGAACCCTTTTCCCGTTTTCTTGCCCAGATCACCCGCCGCCACCTTGGCGCGTAACGTGTCCGAGATGGCTGCCATCGGTTTGTCCAGTGTCGCCCGCAACGTTTCCGCGACATGCAGGCCAATATCGAGCCCGACCTGATCGGCCAGTGTCACCGGCCCCATCGGCATGCCAAAGCGTATCGCGGCGCTGTCGATCACCTCTTTTGCGACGCCCTCATCCATCAGCACCATTGCCTCCATCAGATACGGCGTCAGCACCCGGTTGACCACGAACCCCGGATAATCAGAGACCAGCGAAGGCAGTTTGCCGATCGCACCACAAAACGCGGCCAGCCGCTGTGCGGTTCGGGCGTCCGTATCGGGGCCGTTGACCACCTCGACCAAATCGATCTTGGACACAGGATTGAAGAAATGCAGCCCCGCAAAACGCGCTTTATTCGGGGCGTGGGCAGCCATTTCCTTGATCGAAAGGCTGGAGGTGTTCGACGCCAGAATCGCCCCTTCCTTCATCTCGGCTTTCAGACCAG
>JBFHGI010000526.1:0-2383 GCA_041583175.1 Pseudorhodobacter sp.
GCTGTCGTGATTGGCGGCACCAGCCTTGCGGGGGGGCGCGGCTCTGTCCTTGGCACAATCATCGGCGCGCTGATCATGTCGGTGTTGCTGAACGGCTTGCGCATCATGTCGGTCGCGCAGGAATGGCAGACCGTTGTCACCGGTTCCATCATCATCATCGCTGTTTATGCCGATATGATGCGCCGCCGCCAGATGACCTGATTTCAAAAGAGAAGAAGGCAAAACCTTCCGCCCACCTGAACACCAACATCGAAAACCAAATGGGAGAGAAGACCATGATGAACAGAAGAACACTTTTCGCCGCCGTCAGCGCGACGGCATTGCTTGCCACCACCAGCTTCGGCCTCGCGCAAGACAAGGTATATATCCCGCTGGTCTCCAAGGGCTTCCAGCACCAGTTCTGGCAGGCTGTGAAAGCGGGCGCCGACAAGGCTGCGGCGGAATTCAACGTCGAGGTGACGTTCGAAGGCCCGGACACCGAAGCGCAGGTCGACAAGCAGATGGATATGCTATCGGCCGCTTTGGCCAAGAACCCCACCGCCATCGGCTTTGCCGCATTGGACAGCCAGGCCGCCATTCCGCTGCTGCGTCAGGCTCAGGAAAAAGGTATCCCGGTCGTTGCCTTTGACAGCGGCGTCGACAGCGATATTCCTGTCGCAACTGCGACGACCGACAACCTTGCCGCCGCAGGTCTTGCCGCCGATAAAATGGCCGAGCTGATCGGCGGCTCGGGCAAGGTGGCACTGGTGGTACATGACCAAACCTCGCGCACCGGTATCGACCGGCGCGATGGCTTCGTGAACCGCGTGAAGGAAGCGCATCCAAATATCGAGATCGTTGATATCCAATACGGCGCGGGCGACCAGTTGCAATCGACAGAGATCACCAAGGCGATGCTGACCGCGCATCCCGATATCAAGGGCATCTTCGGCGCGAACGAAGGCTCTGCCATCGGGGTGCTGAACGCGATCAAGGAAACCGGTCGTTCGGAGGTTGTGGTAATCGGCTATGACAGCGGTGCCGCGCAAAAAGCGGCGATCATGGAAGGCTCCATGGCGGGCGCAATCACGCAAAACCCCGTTGGCATTGGCTATGAAACCGTGAAAGCGGCGCTGATGGCCTCTAAAGGGGAAACCGTGCCAAAGCTGATCGATACCGGCTTCTTCTGGTATGACAAAACCAACATGGACGCGCCGGAAATCGCAGCCGTCCTTTACGATTGATCTGACAGACTGACGAAACGGGGCGGCTTTGCGGGCCTGACCAAATGGCCGCCCCAACTTTTAGGAAACAGAATGGATCTAGGTCTGAAAGACAAAGTGGTGATCGTCACCGGTGGTGGGGCAGGCATCGGCGGCGCGATCAGCCGCGCCTTGGCCGAAGAAGGCGCGATTCCGGTCGTTTTTGCCCGTCGCGCCCCGGATGCGGCTTTTCTTGCGGCACTTCAATCCCATTCGCCAAAGGCCGATTGGGTGCAGGTGGAACTGTCGCAAGATGATCAGGTGCGCGCAGCGGTCGCGGCCACGCAGGCGCGCTGGGGGCAGGTTTACGGGCTTGTGAACAACGCGGGCAACAACGATGGAGTCGGGCTGGAGGCGGGGCCAGAGGCGTTTCGCGCCTCGCTGGATCAGAACCTCGTGCATTGCTACCTGCTGGCGCATCTGTTGGTCGGTGACCTGAAAGCAAGTAAAGGCGCGATTGTGAATATCTCGTCGAAAACGGCGGTGACGGGGCAGGGCAACACCTCTGCCTATGTCGCTGCCAAAGCCGCGCAACTGGGGCTGACGCGGGAATGGGCTGCGGCGCTTGCCAGTTCCGGCGTGCGCGTCAATGCCGTGATCCCGGCCGAGGTGATGACCCCGCTTTACGCCCGCTGGCTGAATTCCATGGACGACCCCAAGGCCAAACTGGCCGAGATTACCGCCCGCATCCCGCTGGAAGGCCGGATGACCCAGGATGCCGAGATCGCCGCGACCACTGTCTTTGCCCTTTCGCCCCGCGCGGGCCATACCACCGGACAATGGCTGTTTGTCGATGGCGGTTACACCCATCTTGACCGTTCGCTGATCACGCTGTCCCCCAGTGCCTGAAGGTGCGCCATGACCAACCAATCCTGTATCCGCCTGCACCCTGACGATAACGTCGATATCGCCTTGGCCGACTTGCCCGAAGCGGCAGAGGCGCTGGGCTACCGCCTCTGCGAACCCGTCAAACGCGGCCACAAGATCGCCAATCGTGCGATTGCGGCGGGGCAGAATATCCTGCGCTATGGTCAGATCATCGGGGCGGCCACGGTAGACATCGCGCAGGGGGCGCATGTGCATGTGCAAAACCTTGCGATGGCCGACCACGCACAGGATTACGCCTTCGGCAGTGCCGCGAC
>JBFHGI010000527.1:0-2381 GCA_041583175.1 Pseudorhodobacter sp.
CCCCGATAGCGACCGCCGTCAGCACAAGCACACAGACCAAAATCACCGGCTTGGGGCCGAAACGGCTGTCGGCCTTACCCCCCAGCCACGCAAACAGTGCCCCTGTAAGCGAGGCAAGTATCCCGAATACGCCAACCTGCGTCACCTCCCACTCCAGCACCCCCGCCGCGTAAATGCCGCCAAATACATACATCCCGTTGAGCGCGTCGCGGTAGAACATCGAAGAGCCGAGGTAGGCGAACAGGCTGCGTTGCTTTGGCAAATGCACCAGATTCGCCCGCAAATCCGGCCAGGCGGTGCGCGCTGCAGCTGCCATGGACATGCGCGGCCGGGATGGGGGCTCTTTCACCCATAAAAAGAACGGAACCATGAAGACGACATACCAGATCGCGGTCAGCGGCCCGACGGAGCGGGTGCCTTCGCGCGCCTCGGCATCTAGTCCGAACAATGGGGAAAGCCCGATCAGAGTTGCGCCCGTTGTCTTGTTTTCGGCCAGCAGCAACAGCATGATGATCAGTGCGATCAACCCGCCAATATAGCCAAACGCCCAGCCAGAACCGGAAATCTTACCAATCTCGTTCGGCGCGCCGAGGTCAGGTAGCATTGCATTGGTAAAGATGGTCGCAAACTCCATCCCGATCATGCCGATGGCAAAGGACAGCATCACCAACGTCAGGTTGAAACTCCCTGGGGCGGCATACCACAATCCCCAAGAGCCAACGACGTAAAGCAAAGAGAACAGCCAGATAAAACGCATCCGCCCGCCGGCCTTGTCCGCGATGACACCCAAAATCGGGGCACACAGTGCGATGAATAACCCAGCGGCACCAATGCCATAGCCCCATGCGGCCTGCGCACGGCTGCCATCGCCCAAGAGGTCTTTGATATAAGGCGCAAAAATAAAGGTGATCAGCAGGGTATTATATGGCTGGCTGGCCCAATCAAAAAAGAACCAGCCCCAGATGCGCTTCTTTGCAGTTGTCATCACATTCCCCCGATTTGTGCCGATGAAGCCCGAAACCACCGCTTGACGCAAGCACACATCGGTTTGGTGACGGAAGGTTTCACAAATCGGACAGAAATTCCTCTGCCGGTAAGAGGTTTAGCCCATTACAGGGGGCCATGGGCGGCCCGAATCCGCATCAATCCAGTTCAGAACCCAATCTGGCAGGGCTGGGCTCTGCAATGGCGCGCCAAGGGCTTTCAGCGCCTCTTTGGGCGGTACGATTCCCGATTTGGAGGTGATGGCCGACCGAATAAGCATATGGCTGGTGCAATCGTCATCTTTCCACATGCTTTGCTCCATGTAGATGAAGCGATCGTCCCAGCCGATGCAGCGGCTGCGCATTTCCACCCGGTCAAACAGCCGGACCCGCCGACGATAGCGGGTGCTGTTGCCGGCCACCGTCATGCCCCAACGGTTGCGCTGCAAAACCTTGTGCAGCCCCGTGCGCTGCCCCAGAGGGATGCGCCCCAGATCGTAAAGCGTCAGGGTGCGGCCATTGTTCAGCTCTTTCCAAGGGTCGATATCTTGCGGCCAGCAGCGGTGGTGGCTGATATGGGTGCCCAGAATGGACAGGGCAGGGGCGTTGCGGAATTTCCACAACTCTTTGAACATACGAAGATAGGGATACATTGCGGGCTCCTTTCGCTATCGGTTGCCGCAGTGCGGCAGGGAGGTCAAGCGAAACGCTGCGGAAACGGTTGCCCTTTGTGTGCGCCCGCAGTACCTATCTACCATCCCTAGTGGCCGGAGCCCAATTCATGACCTCTTTGTTCCAGATCCTGATGCTGATCCTGCAAGTCGCGCAATTCATCATTTTCGCCCATATCATCATGAGCTGGCTGATCAACTTTCAGGTATTGAACCTGCGTCAGCCCCTTGTCGCGCAAATCTGGGATGGTTTGAACCGGACGCTGGAACCCGTTTACAGCCGCGTGCGGGCGTTTCTGCCCCAAGGGCTTGGCATTGATTTTGCGCCGCTGATCGTGTTGCTGGTGGTTTACGGTTTGCGCATCATTCTGGTCAATAACGCCGCTGCCTTTTACTGATCCCTGATGCCCGCCCCCGCCGATCTTCTTGCCTCTGTCTTTGGTTTTTCCGCGTTTCGCCCTGGACAGGCCGAGATTGTGGAGGCCGTTCTGGCGGGCCGCAACACTTTGGCCATCATGCCCACGGGCGGCGGGAAATCCCTCTGCTTCCAACTTCCCGCGCTGTGCCGCGATGGGGTGACGGTTGTTATCTCGCCACTGATCGCCTTGATGCGCGACCAAGTGCGCGCGCTGCGGGCAGCAGGGGTCGAGGCGGGCGCGCTGACCTCCGGCAATACCGATGAAGAAACCGAAGAGGTGTTCGCCGCATTGGATGAGGGGCGGTTGAA
>JBFHGI010000528.1:0-2367 GCA_041583175.1 Pseudorhodobacter sp.
AAGGGCCAAAGGCGGCTTTGCTGGCACTTGGTTATGCGGGCTGGGGGCCGGGGCAGCTCGAATCCGAGATTCTACGCAATGACTGGCTGACCACGGATGCGCCAACTGAACTGGTTTTCTCGGTCGATGATGCCACCAAATGGGGCGCTGCATTGCGGCATTTGGGCGTGGAGCCGATGGCGCTTTCAGCCGCGGCGGGTCGGGCCTGATATTAAGGCCTCAAAGCAGAGACATCACGCTTTCAAGCGCGTTCATGGCCCGATGGTAAAGCACTGCACCGCGCGCGCCTGTAACCGGCGGCAGGCAAGATCGGCCTGATCGCGGCTCAGCCCCATGAAGTTGGCATCGTAGCCGCCCTTCCGCTCGATCACCTTTCGCAAGCCGTCACGCAGCATGGCCCCTTCGGCGAGGGCAGTTTGCATCAAGGCCCGCTCGGCGGTGGATCGCGCGCTGAATCGACCGAGGTTAATCCCCCAATGGCGCCCGCCAGATGTAGCAACCCGCGTCACGACTACGGGGGCCTCGGCCGGAGCAGAAAGCGCCACGGGCTCTGTCGCACTGGTCAGTAGCTTGGCCGGACGTTTGCGCGGTGCGACGCTTGCGACTTGCACCGGCTCCGGCGCGGGTGTGGGCTCTGCAACGGGCTGGATGCTTGCCGCAATTTCTACAGGTTTCGGTGCAGGCCGCGCAGCTTCCACCGCTGCGGCAATATCGGCTTTCGGCACCGCGGCGGCAACCGCCCCTGTGGCCACAGCCAAAGCACCGGCAATATCATCCTGCATCGCCAGCACAGCCACGGCCGTCGCCTCGACCTTCTCGGCGCTGACCGGGCGTGAGCGCGGCCTTGGCGAGGTTTTCATCGAGGTAACCAGACGAATGGTCTTGCCCGCGCTGCGGCCATTGCCATTGCCTTGGGTCCCATCCGTGCCGGCATCCGATACTTCCAGATCGGCGCCCGGCAAATCAGCAGGGGCTGGTTTGCGCACCGCCACGTTGTTTTTGGCGCTGCCAAAGCCCAGATCCATCAGCTCCGCCATTTTGGCATTCCGGTGCGCCGTAGACTTGCCACCGAACACGGTCGCAATGATGCGCTTGTTGCCCCGCTCTGCCGAGGCGGTCAGGTTGAACCCCGCTGCCGAGGTATAGCCGGTCTTGATCCCGTCCGCGCCCTTGTAAGCATCCAGGAATCGGGTGTTCGTGTTGCGCACCTTGCTCATCCCGGCATCAGTTTCGCGGCGCGAAAAGATGTTGTAATATTCCGGGAAATCATAGAACAGCCGCCGCCCCAGCGTGGTCATATCCCGCGCCGTGGACAGGTGGCCTGCTTGCGTCAGCCCGTTGGCGTTCTTGAAGGTGGAATTCCGCATCCCCAGCGCTTTGGCGGTCTTGTTCATCCGCGCGGCCCAGCGCTCCTCATTACCGCCCAGATGGTCGCCGATGGCCGAAGCCGCGTCATTTGCCGATTTGATGGCAGCGGCGCGGATCAGATAGCGCATGGCAATGCGTTGACCGGATTTCAACCCGAGCCGCGACGGCGGCTTGGAGGCGGCATTTTTCGTCACGGTCACCATTGTATCCAATGACACTTCGCCGCGACGAATTGCATCGAATGCAATGTAAAGTGTTAGCATTTTCGTCAGAGAGGCTGGATGCAAACGCGCATCGGCATTCGTCTCATACAGGGTTTCACCACTTCGTGCATCAATCACGACAGCTGCATATGGGGCAGCATTTCCTCCTCGTACCGAGGCGGTTGCAATCAATGTCGCGAATGCGAGCAATAGAAAAATCCGGGCGAAAAGCCCCTGAAGCGATGCCACGTCGCTGGTCCCTTGTTCCTGCCTCATTGTGCCCCTGTTTTTTTTGTGGGGCTTCGTCTGCTTGAGGAAAAGGTAGCATGGCATTAGCGTTCAGAAAACCCCAAAATTTCAATGGCTTTCCGGCAGTTCTTGAGTCGCGGCGGGAACCCGCCACATCTAGGGTGCAGGTAGGGCTACGCCGCTACTTATAGGGTCTTGGGGGTAGTGCCTTTTTGCAACGCCTCCAACAAAGCCTGCAATCCGCCCAGATCGGGCAAGGCATGGAAACGCGGATGCGCGACGGGGGCTTCTGCATGTTCCAGCGCCCATGTCAGGCCATGCGGAATGTGAACCCCATAGCCGCCAGCCTCTATTACCGGTAAGACATCTGATTTCAAAGAGTTGCCGACCATCAGCGCCGCTTCGGCACTGGCGCCATGCCGCGCGAAAATCCTGCGGTAGGCGTCCGCCGTCTTGTCCGAGACGATTTCCACCCCGTGAAACAAGTCCCCAAGGCCCGATTGCGCCAGCTTTCGTTCTTGGTCCAGCAAGTCGCCCTTGGTGATCA
>JBFHGI010000529.1:0-2365 GCA_041583175.1 Pseudorhodobacter sp.
CAACGCCTCTCTATACCCACATCTTCTGGCACGGGAAGGCGCGTTTTCGGTGGTTTCAACTGGAACCTGGGTCATCATGATGGCCATGCGCGGCGATGCCACCAGACTGGATCCGACCCGCGATACCCTTATCAATGTCAATGGATTGGCAGAGCCGGTCCCCTCCGCCCGCTTCATGGGCGGACGCGAGTTCGACATGATAAACCAAGGTTGGACTGGCGAGGTAACAGCAGCAGACCGAGCGGCTGTATACGCGCAATCCATCATGCTGCTTCCAGCGGTAGAGCCAAGCTCTGGCCCGTTTATCGGCCAGAAAATGCGTTGGACGGTTGAGCCGGAAACCCAAGGCCAGCGCATGGTTGCATTGTCCAACTACCTTGCGTTGATGACCTATACGGGTCTGAAAATGATTGGCGCGAAAGGGCCTTGCGTGGTGGAGGGGCCATTCGCCCGCAACGCGGATTACCTTAGCATGCTTGCCACGCTTTGCCCCGATGGGGTGGAGCCGAAAACCTCTGCCACCGGCACAAGTATTGGCGCCGCATTGCTTTTTGGACAAACCACACCAGTGTGGGAGCCCGCGCAAAGACCGTCAGCAGACAAAAGGCAAAACCAATATGCCCGCGATTGGGATTATCTTTGCGCGCGCGATGAATTAGACGGGTGACCTGCACGATAAATGCATCTCCGTCATTTCAGCGCATGCGGGCTACGGCTTTTGGGCCGCGCGAGACTTCAACCAGCCGAGCGTGTCGTCGGTTTTGTCGCCGGGTTTGTATTCCGCGCCAAGCGGGGCGTCATAGCCAAGCCGGCGTGTGACCTCGAACACATGATCGTAGTTAATTTCACCGTGATCGGGGGCGCCGCGATCCGGCACAGAGGCAAACTGGAAATGGCCAATCCACGGTAGCAGCGCCTCGATCCTGTGTGTCAGATCGCCTTCCATCAGCTGGACGTGGTAGCAGTCGAACATAAGCTTGAGGTTGGGCGCAGCGACCTCGTTGATCAGCGAAATTGCCTGCCCCGTGGTCGTCAGGAAATAGCCGGGCGCGTCGTATTTGTTCAGCGGCTCGATCAGGATTGTGATGCCATGCGGGGCGGCTTGCGTGCAGGCGTATTGCAGGTTCGAGACAAAGGTTTGATGGGCCGCGTCACCACTGGCAAACCCTGCCATGACATGAATGTTTTTTGCGCCGATGGCCGTTGCATAGGCGATGGCTTCGTCGATGGCGGCCCGCGCCTCGGCGTCGCGTTTTGGAATAGCCGACAGACCATTGTCTCCGGCGCCGACATCGCCGCAGCGGGTGTTTAGGCGGGACTGTTGCATTAATTGACCCATTTCGCCAGTTTTGGGATTTTGGAGCGAGATATGCCGCGTAGTTCACCGTTCAAGCACCACCGTTTTCCCCGTGAAGTCATCCTGTGTGCCGTGCGCTGGTATCTCCGATATCCTTTGTCCTACCAGGATGTCGTCGATCTTCTCGAAGAACGTGGCGTCGCGGTGGATCGGTCGACCGTCTACCGATGGGTTCAGAAGTTTGCTCCGGAACTGACCAAACGAACCGAAAGATACCTTCGGCGAGCAAGCCTCAATTGGCACGTCGACGAGACCTACATCCGCGTCGGAGGCCGGTGGCGCTACCTCTGGCGCGCCATTGATGCTGACGGGCAAATGGTAGACTTCCGGCTGACCGCGCGGCGCGACGCAAAAGCAGCACGCGCGTTTCTGCGCAAGGCAATCGAGAGGGTTCGCCTGCACCGACCGGTGTCCATTTGCACGGACAAGGCGCATGCCTATCGGAGCGTCATTCGCGAGCTCAACCACCGGTACGATCCCCATTTTGATAGTATCCAACACATTGACCGGAAATGGCGCAACAACCGCATTGAAAGCGATCACGCTGCTTTGAAGAGGCTGTTAGGATATCGCCAGAGCTTTCGATCCTTACGATCAGCAAAGGCAACTCTCAGCGGGCTGGAGACCATCAGGACAATCAAACGCGGACATGTTTACCACAAGAGTGAGGGCGTCAGCGGCGAGATCAAGTTTATCGAAACGCTCTTCAAATCCGCAGCCTAATCGGAAGCCAGAAGCAGAGCCCATTTGGGCAAAGCGAATAATGCAACAGTCCCCCTGATATCAATGCAGTGCCCGAGGCCGAACGCCCTCGACTGGACTACCTCCTGGGGGTCAACCAGACCATGTTCGACAAGGCCGAGAATCTGGGTTGGCAGCCCTTCAATCCCTGATGTAGCATTTCGCCTATAGCTTGTATTTGCGGGGCCGGTTCCGATGTTCAAATTTCTGCGCCAAACTCTTCTGACAGTCCTCTTCGCAGCTTTCGCTTCGCAGGCCGGTGCCATG
>JBFHGI010000530.1:0-2365 GCA_041583175.1 Pseudorhodobacter sp.
AGCGGATATTTGAAGTGCCACATATGGCCCGCGACTTCGATATTCTCGACCTCCAGATCCGAAATCGCGGTTTCGAAATGGGGGTCCCAGTTGACCAGACGCTTGCCGCGATAGATCAGGCCCTTGTTGTACATGTCCACGAACACCTTGATCACGGCATCGTGGAAACCTTCGTCCATGGTGAAGGCGTTACGCTCCCAATCGCAGGACGCACCGAGGCGCTTTAGCTGGTTGATGATGGTATCACCGGATTCCTGTTTCCATTCCCATACCTTTTCCAGAAAGGCGGGGCGGCCCATGTCAACGCGCTTGGGCTGTTGGGTTTCTGCCAGTTTCCGTTCAACAACCAACTGGGTCGCGATACCGGCATGGTCCTGCCCCGGTTGCCAAAGCGTGTCATAGCCCTGCATGCGCTTCCAGCGGATCAGGATATCCTGAATGGTGTTGTTGAAGGCGTGACCGACATGGAGCGAGCCGGTGACATTTGGTGGCGGGATCATGATGCAAAAGGTTTCGTCTCTCGATGCGTTGGCCCCGGCACGGAAAGCGCCATCCGCCTCCCATTTGGCAGAGATGCGGGCTTCGGCCTCGGCGGCGTTGAAGGTCTTTTCCATCGGATTCCGTTCCATCACAGTTGTTAGCCGCTGTTTAGCGCTTAGGGCTGGTGATGGGAAGGGTTCCTCAGCTTTCCGGCAGTTTATCCAAGGCGCGGAACGGGTTTGTCGCGGCGGTCAGCTTATCCAGCTCTCGTTTCGCGATTTTTGCCAGGGCTTCGGTTTGCAGGGCAATCAGCGCATCCTGACTGTCGCCTTCGAGGTCATGGGCCAGTGCGGTTGCGATAGCGCGTAAGGCTTGCGTGAAATGGTCCTGCCGCAACGCGATGCGCGCCAGTGCCAATTGCGCCGCCACGTTTTGCGGCGCAAGGCTGACCGCTTTGGCAATCGCGGCTTGCGCCTCCTCTATCCGGTCCAGCGCCAGGTTGGCCTCGGCCTTGACCCGCCACAAGTCTGGTGAGAGCGGGTTCAACGCCAGCCCCATTTCGGCCAGTTCCAAGGCCTCATCATGCTCTTCCGTCATCAAGAAGAAGGTGAGAGCGATTTCCTGCATCAAGGCCCAGTTATGCGGTTGTGCCTCCAACGCTGTAGCGTAAAGTTTGCGGCTGCTTTCATATAAGCGACCGCGCATCAATTCACGGGCGGCTTCCACCGGCGCGGTCAAGGCGCGATAGCGCAGCGCGCCGTAAAGATCGGCGACCAGATCGGTCAGGTCAACGGCGGGCGAGCGCTGAAAAACGCGGGTGTAGAGGTGGCCGTCTTCGATGTCCGGTTTGAAATAGGCGAGCCCCGCACGGGCGCTGAAAACCGCATCGAGTTGTGGGAAATTGAGTCCCGCCGCAACCGAACTGCCATAGGCCTGAAATTCCGGCGTCTCGCGGGCTTCATAGGGTTGTATATGGCCGTAATCGCTAAAGATCGCTACGCCGCCGGGGGCGAGATGGGCAATGCAGCGATCCAGACAGTCAAGCGCGCCATAGCAGTGGATGTAGGGCAGGGTCGTGGCTTCGGTGTCATCGGGAATGGCGGCGCTTTGGGGCAGGCTGGCGCGGTCAACCGGGGCGTGGCGGGTTTGCGTCGTGATTTGGGGGCCGAGTGGGAGGTAGGGGCGTAGGGCCTCCGCGCTGCCATCTTCCAAGGCTTGGCGTAGATTTTCTGCCATCGCGGCCTGTTCAGGGGGGAACACAGCGCGCATTTCGCGCCGCCAGACTTTGCTATCCTTCACCGCCAGAAAATCGAACGGCAGGCTGTCCAGAATATAGCTGCCCAGGATAAGGTCAAACTGGCCGATCTCGGGCCAGTCCTGCGAGAGGTCGAGAAGGAGCGGCTCTATCTTGTCCCGGTGATGGTCGTGGATTCGGCTTTCGGATTGAGCGGCCAGAATACTGGCCGAACCGTCGCTGACAACATAGGTGCAGCCCGCGTAAAGGTCGGGCGCGCGGCGCTGCAAGGCATCCAAAAACAAGCGCGCGAACAGCCCGGACCCGGACCCGAGTTCCAGCACGCGCAGCTTGCATTCCCCCGGGCGCGCGGCCAGCGCAACCGTTACCGCATCATCCGACAGCCTTCCGCTGCTGGTGCTGACGTAAGGCACCTCGAAGTTCAGAAAAGGTTCCAGATTGCTGACCTGCCATGCCGCGCGCGACAGGCGAAGGCGCGCGGTGTCCCAGACGGGGCCGAACGGCTCTATCGGAATGCCCCGATACGACCCGCGCCGCAGAATTTCGGCCGGGTCCAAAGATGAGGCGGGCATCAGCGTTTCTTGGATTTATCGTAGGCGGCCAGCGCTTTATCGACGATGCTCATCAAAT
>JBFHGI010000531.1:0-2357 GCA_041583175.1 Pseudorhodobacter sp.
GCCAGAGGACGCAGCGCCAGCGGACCTCGTCGCGAACCTCACCGGTTTCGGCGATGTGAACAATATCAAACCTTTGGGTGCGGTTCTGGACCGCGCTCTGGCCCCCGGCGGCGCGTTGCTCACCGATATTCGCAAAGGCTCGGGGGGGTATCCCTATTTGAAGCCGCGCGGCAAGACCAGCCTTTTGACCAACCGCAACGATGGCGGGGTAGATGTGCATCGGGTGCTGATGGAGGCCAATGGCCAACCGGGCGATGTGATACCCCCGGAGGATAGCGCCGCGGCCGAGCCCGAGGAAAGCTGGGCCGAAATTGCAACGCGGCTGGCCGGCAAGGACGGCTTCTACCGCGAGAGCGATGAGCATGCGATGATGTTCATCAAACGCTCTGACACATTGGTCGTGACCTTCGACAACCTCGATATCGCGATGGAAAAGCGCGAGGATAAACGGCCTTGGGGCTTTGCCTTCATCGAGAAACAGGGCTGGTCCATGCTCGGTGTCACCGCGGCAGGCTGGACATGGTTCCGCGATCCATGGGTCTATGCCCAGTTTGATGAGCTGAAAAAGAAGGGTTTCTTCAAGAAATTCAAACGGGTGGTGTTTTACGGTGCCTCGATGGGCGGCTATGGCGCTTGTGCCTTTGCGGCGGCTTGTCCGGGGGCGGATGTGGTGGCGATCTCGCCGCAATCGACGCTGGATAAAACGCTGGTGCCATTCGAGACCCGCTACAAAACCGCATGGGGCAGGGATTTTTCCGGCAAGTATGGCGATGCGGCCAAGGTGTCATCCAAGGCGGGGCGGGTCACGCTGATCTATGACCCGTACGAGCCGCTGGACGCGGGCCATGTGAACCGCTTTGCAGCCAGGAATGTGGTGAAACTGCGCGCGCCACTCCTGGGGCATCGGCTGGGGTCCAGCTTGCAGCAAATGGGCATTTTGTCTTCGATCACGCTGGGCGCGTTGAATGGAACCCTGTCAGAGGCCGAGTTCTATCAAAAGCTGCGCGCGCGCAAGACGTTCAACCGCTATCAAAAAGAGCTGTTCAAGCGCGCGATGGACAAAGGCCACCCCGAACTGGCTCGCCGCATGGGCCGCTGGGTGCTGACCCGCGGCGACAACCGCCATATCCGCAAAGCGATGGAGAAAATGTAGGGGCCTCTCCCGCCATTCGTTGCCATTTGCCTTGCGGCAAAAAGCGCCTCAATGTTGGGCCGGGCCGCGCCCCTTGAAAGGGGCGCGGCGGTTGCGCTTGTGGGGCCGGGCCTGACCTAGCTGCTGAGCATCTTGAGAAGTTTGATGCTGGCCACGGTTTCTTTCTCGGCAGATTGGAAATTTGTTGTCATCACCTTGAATTTCCCCATCAATTCCTGCACCGCGCGCTGCATCTCCTTTTTCTTGTCGGGGTCTTTCTCCGCTCCGGCCTCGGCAAAGGCGATCTTGATGATATTCGACACTTCTTTCAGGCTTTTCTTGTTCTCGGTGCTGATCTTCTTGCCAACGCTTTCCAACGCCTTGGTCGCTTCGGAAATCCAGTCTTTTTCGGCCATCATGTCCTCCAAAAAATTTGTGCTTCAAATGGGATCAGCCTGTGCCTTTAGTCTGAGTCTGTCAATCAGCCACCTTCGCACGAGACAGGCTTTGGCGGGCCGTTCTGGCCGCTTGTTTCGGGGGGCAATATTTGCTGTGATGGGCGTGGTTTTCAGAAAGGTCTTATGATGTTGAAATCTGTTCTTGCGCCTGTCCTTGTCTTCATTCTCGCGATGGCGCTATCCCTCGGCGCAGGGATGGCCGAAACGCTTTATGTCAAGCAAACCAATGACGGGTATCTGAACCTGCGCAGCGGGCCGGGGGTGCGGTTCGATATCCTGCAACGCATGTATCCTGGCGACCGGGTGGAGGTGCTGGAGGTCAGTGGCACATGGTTCCGCGTCCGGCATGAGGCGGGACGGATGGGGTGGACCTCGGGCAAGTTTCTGGAAGCGCGGCTCGGCTTTGGCCAGATGCTGACCGTGGTGCAAACCTCGGATGGGTATCTGAACCTGCGGACAGGGCCGGGGTCAAACTATGACATCATCCGCCGCATCTATCCCGGTGACCGTGTCCGCCTTCTGGATGCGCAAGGCGCGTGGCGACGGGTGGAACTGATGAACGGCGTCGTCGGCTGGGCGCATGGCGGCTATCTGGCGCAGTAAGGCAGCGTTCGCCCAACTCGCACAGCCCGGCTTTCTTTCCGGTCCAAATATCCAATCAACATCGGGCCATGGCGCAAGGGCCAGAAGTGGGGGGCTGCAGCGCCCCTCACCGACCGGGGCAAGCAAGGCCTAGAAAAACGCCTGCAACCCCGTGACCGCACGAC
>JBFHGI010000532.1:0-2353 GCA_041583175.1 Pseudorhodobacter sp.
AGGCGATATGCTGTTGAAAATCCACGATACCGGCACCGGTGAATTCTATGACGTGCCGATCCGTGAAGGGGATGTATTCCTGCTGCCCGCACATATCCGCCATTCGCCCCAACGGCCGCAGGAAGGCTCCATCGGCCTGGTGATCGAACCGAAGCGCGCGGCGGGGCCCAAAGACGCGATTGAATGGTACTGCTTTGAATGCCAAAGCCTTGTGCATCGCGCCGAAGTGGCGCTGACCAGCATCGTTGACGATTTGCCGCCTATTTATAAGGCATTCTATGCGGATGAGGCGGCCCGCACCTGCCCGAATTGCGGCGTCGTTCATCCGGGCAAGGAGCCGCCGGAAGGTTGGGTGAAACTTTGAATATTTTAGACTTGAAATAATAAAAGGCCCGCGTCATGCTGGCTGTAATCAAAAGGCCAAAAAGGCCACACTCGCAACATGGAGACTGAAATGAAGAAAATGTTAACGGCTGCCGGCCTCGCGGCGCTTATGGCGACTTCGGCCTTTGCCGAGCCTCTGAAAATCGGCGTTGTCACCACGTTGTCCGGCCCGGCTGGCTATTTGGGTGCGGATGCGCGCGACGGGATGCTTCTGGCCCTGGAAATGGGCGGCGGCAAGCTGGGCGGCGTCGAAGTGGAATTTGTCGTCGAGGATGACGGCCTCAAGCCTGCCAACGGCCGCCAGATCGCTGAGAAGTTCATGCAGAATGATGGTATCAAGCTGTTGACGGGGATTATCTTCTCCAACGTCGCAGGCGCCACGGTGCCCGATATTCTGGACAATGGCGGCATCTACATCAGCCCCAACGCAGGCCCTTCCACCTTTGCGGGTGAGGAATGTGATCCGAATTACTTTGTTGTAAGCTGGCAGAATGACGCGCTGCACGAAGCGGCGGGTGCTGCGGCGAAAGAGTTGGGCTACAAGAAAGCCGTGGCTTTGGCCCCGAACTATCAGGCTGGCAAGGATGCGATTGCAGGCTTTACCCGCATGTTTGGCGGTGAGGTGACCGAGATTTACACCCAGTTGGATCAGACCGACTTCGCGGGCGAGATGGCGCAGATCCGTGATGCGGCACCCGAGGTTGTGTTCCAGTTCCACCCCGGTGGCCTTGGGATTGCCTTCCTGAAGCAATACCAGCAAGCAGGGCTACTTGGTCAGATCCCGATGGTCCTGTCCGAGCCATCTACAGATGCAGTGGTTCTTGGCGCTGTCAAGGATGCCGCGGTTGGCATCACCGCCACGGCGCATTGGAACCGCGATTTCGACAATGCCGCGAACAAGGAATTCGTCGCGGCCTGGGATGCGAAATATGCCCGCCCGATCACCTATTACGCCAGCCAGGGCTATGACACCGCGCGCCTGATCGGCAGTGCATTGGCCAAAACAGGCGGTCTGGATGACATGGAGGCCTTCCGCGAGGCTGTCAAAGCTGCTGATTTCGAATCCGTGCGCGGCGACTTCAAATTCGGCAACAACCAGCACCCGATCCATGACTGGTATGTGCTGAACATCGTTGATGATGGTGCAGGCGGTGCGAAGGCTGTCACTGATCGCAAGATTCTGACAGCGCATGGCGACAGCTACGCTGCACAGTGCAAGATGTAAGCAAGTGATCTTGGCCAGGGGCAACTCCCTGGCCTTTTTCTCTCTGACAAGGGCACCTGCGGGCACATGATCCTTATATTCGAACAAATGCTCAATGGCCTTCAATACGGGGTCATGCTGTTCCTGCTTGCGGCGGGGTTGACGCTGATCTTCGGTATCATGGGGGTGATCAACCTTGCCCATGGGTCGTTGTTCATGGTGGGCGCCTATGCAGGCACCTATGTCGCGGGGGTGACGGGCAGCTTCTGGCTTGGTCTTCCCGCCGCATTGCTTGCTGCCGCCGCAACGGGCTTGGTGGTCGAGGCGCTGGTGGTGCGTCGACTCTATGCGCGGGACCATCTGGATCAGGTTCTGGCGACTTTCGCGCTGATCTTGATGTTCAATCAGCTGATCACCCTGATATTCGGGCGCCAACCTGTGTTCACGCCTATGCCCGCGGCCTTTGCAGGCTCGGTGGAATTGCTGGCTGGCCTGCCCTATCCGACCTATCGGTTGTTGATCATCGCGACCGGGCTTCTGGTGGCTTTCGGGCTTTACCTTTTGATCAACCGCACGCGCATCGGAATGCTGGTGCGCGCAGGGGCGACCAACCGCGATATGGTGCGCGCCTTGGGCGTTGATATCAGGCTGCTTTACACACTGGTCTTTGGCTTGGGCGCGCTATTGGCGGGACTGGCGGGCTATATGACGGGACCAATATCCTCGGTGCAGGTCGGCATGGGAGAGCAGATTTTGCTTGCGACC
>JBFHGI010000533.1:0-2351 GCA_041583175.1 Pseudorhodobacter sp.
GGTTTGCCAAAACGCGCGATATGGCGGATCAGCGGCAGATTATCCGCCTCGCCCGAGCCGATCTTGTAGGCAGGCACATCCAGCGTTTCCAGAAAATCCGCCGCCGCCCGGCTGAACGGGGTCGAGATATAGATCATCCCGAGGGATTCCGTGTAGTCCTTCAGCGCCCGCTCATCCTCAAGGCTCAGCGCGCAAGCCTCCATCACATGCCAGATCGACACATCGGCATTGGGCGGAAAGATGGATTTCGCCTCATCCGTCATTTCATCTTCAAGGATATGGGTCTGGTGCTTGATGCATTCGCAGCCCGACAGCGCCGCCTGCCGCACCATCTCCTTGGCAACCGCAAGGCTGCCACCATGGTTGATGCCAATCTCCGCGATCACCAAAGGCGGGTGGTTCGGGCCGATTTCACGCGTGCCGATTTTCATGTCCTACATCCTTCCAAGCGGTCAAACGGACCGCAACCCATCCCGGAACCGCTTCATATTCGCGCGGTAACCCGCGGCCGATTTCAGCAGCTTTGCCTGCGCCTCGGCGTCCAGCACGCGGACCACTTTGCCCGGCGCGCCCATGACCAGACTGCCATCCGGGATCTCTTTGCCTTCGGTAATCAACGCCCCTGCCCCGATCAAGCAGCCTTTGCCGATCTTGGCACCATTCAGCACAGTCGCCCCCATCCCGATAAGCGAGCCTTCGCCGATGGTGCAGCCGTGCAGCATGGCCTTATGGCCGATGGTGCAATTGGCCCCGATGGTCAGCGGATAGCCCATATCGGTGTGCAGCACCGAATTTTCCTGAATATTGCTATTCTCACCCACGCGGATTTCTTCGTTATCCCCGCGCAGGGTCGCGCCGAACCAAACACTCGCGCCCAGTTCAAGCACGATCCGCCCGATCAGATTGGCATCCGGCGCCACCCATGTGTCAGGGTGCAACTTCGGGGCGATACCGTCTAGTGCATAGATCATCTTGCTTCAAACTCCTGATTCAAACCACGGACAATTTCCGTCAGCGCGGGCTGTCGGTCACGGCGCAACCGCTCGGCTTCCAGAATGGTGCGCAGCGCGGTAAAGGTCTGGTCCAACTCGCGGTTGACCAGCACATAATCATATTCTGCCCAATGGCTTATCTCGCTTTGGCTTTTCGCCATCCGGCCCGCGATCACCTCATCGCTGTCCTGCGCGCGGCTGCGCAAACGACGCTCCAATTCGGCAATCGACGGAGGCAGCACAAAAATCGACACCACATCGCGCCCCAGCGCCGAGTTGCGGATTTGCTGCCCGCCCTGCCAGTCGATATCGAACAGCGTGTCGCGCCCCTCGGCCATTGCCGCCTCGACAGGCCCCTTGGGGGAGCCGTAGAAATTGCCGAATACCTCGGCATGCTCCAGCATCTCGCCGGTTTCCACCAAATCCTGAAAATCGCTACGGCTGCGGAAATAATACTCGCGCCCGTCAACCTCACCGGGGCGCGGCGCGCGGGTGGTGGCAGAGACAGAAAAGCGGATGGTCGGGTCCCAATCCATCAGCATCCGCGCCAGCGTCGATTTACCTGCGCCCGAAGGCGACGACAGGATCAGCAACAACCCTTTGCGCGGGGCCGGGTTTCGGGGGGGCATGCGTTCCATCGTCATTCCACGTTTTGCACTTGCTCGCGCATCTGATCGATCACAGTCTTGAGGTCAAGCCCGACCCGCGTCAACGCCAAAGCCTGCGCCTTGGAACAGAGCGTATTCGCCTCTCGCATGAACTCCTGCATCAGAAAGTCCAGCTTGCGGCCAACAGGGTCGGGGCTGGACATCAGGGCGCGGGCCGCTTCTGTATGGGCGCGCAATCGGTCCAGTTCCTCGGTCACATCGGATTTGACAGCAAGCAGCGCCAACTCCTGATGCAACCTGTTTTCATCAATGCCGTCCGATGCTTGCATCATTTTCTTGATATTATTTCTAAGCGTTTCCGCGACCACATCCTGCCGTGCGGCGGCCTCGGTGCTGGCCGCGGCGATCAGGGCCTCGATCTGGGTCAACTGCTCTTGCACCACTTTGTGCAGGGCGCGGCCTTCCTCGGCACGCATGGCTTGCAACTCCTCCAGCAGGACGGCGAAATCCGCAACCAAAGCGGCGGCAAGGGCCGCCGTATCCTCTGCCTCCCCCCCGGCTTCCAGCACGCCCCGCAGGGCCAGAACATCCGCCTGACTGGCCTGCGCCAACGTCACGCCCGTCGTCATCGCCTGCTGCTCCACCTCGGCCAGCATCACCAGAACCGAGCGCAAGACGGCGGGGTTCAACCGCAAAGAGGTTTCCTCCGCCCCGATGCGCGACACCTTCAGCGTCAGGTTCACATTCCCAC
>JBFHGI010000534.1:0-2345 GCA_041583175.1 Pseudorhodobacter sp.
ATGGTCGGCACGCCGCTGCTCAGGGATTTGCGCGCGCAAATGCTCGGCACGCTCTACTCCCTTGCGCCAGTCCGCAAAACACTGATGAAAGCGGGGCTGGGCCTGCGCTGAGCCCCACTTCATCTTGGCTAAAATACCTAAATCCCGCAGCGGACCACGGTGCCATCGGCGGACCTAGAACACTGCCGCAACCGCGCGTTCCAAACGGGCAACGGTTGCGGGTACATCGGCCAGTTTATCGAGGCCGAACAAGCCGATACGGAAGGTCTTGAACTCTGCCCCCTCGCCGACTTGCAGCGGGACGCCAGCGGCGATCTGCAGGCCCTGTTCGCGGAACTTGGCCCCGTTCTGCACGGCGGCATCGTCAGTATAGCTGACAACCACCCCCGGGGCGCCAAACCCTTCGGCAGCAACCGAAGCAATGCCCCGCGCCGCGAACATTTCCCGCACTGCAGTCCCAAGCGCCCATTGCGCGGCCTTCGCTTCGGCAAACCCCATCGCCTTGGTTTCGCGCACAGCCTCCAGAAAATCGACAAGCGCATCGGTTGGCATGGTGGCGTGATAGGCATGCCCCCCCGCCTCATAGGCCGCCATGATGCTGCGCCACTTCTTCAGATCCAGCGCAAAGCTATCCGAAGTCGTCGCCTCCAACCGCGTCACCGCCGCTGCCGACATCATCACCAGCCCCGCCGAGGGGCTGGAGGACCAGACCTTCTGCGGCGCGGTGATCAGCACATCCACACCGGTCGCGGCCATATCGACCCAGATGCAACCCGACGCGATACAATCGAGCACCATCAGCGCCCCAACCTCATGCGCCGCTGCCGCCATCTGCGTGATGTAATCATCCGGCAGGATAATCCCCGCGCTGGTCTCCACATGTGGCGCAAACACCACTTCGGGCTTTACCTCGCGGATACGGGCCACCACACCGGCAATCGGGGGCGGGGCATAAGGCGCGCGCGGGTCATTTCCGGTTTGCCGCGCCATCACCACATCGACATTCGCGGCAAATCCGCCAGCCTCGAAAATCTGGCTCCAGCGATAGGAAAACCAACCGTTCCGCACGATCAGAACCCGCGCGCCACGGCCAAACTGCCGCGCCACGGATTCCATCCCATATGAGCCGCCCCCAGGCACAACGGCAACCGCCTCGGCATTATACACCTCCGCCAGAGTGCTGGAGATTTCACGCATAACGCCTTGAAATTTAGCAGACATATGGTTGAGGGAACGATCAGTGAAAACCACCGAAAACTCCTCAAGCCCGTTCGGATCGACAGTCTCATGCGGCAATTTCATCGCGGTCTCCTTTTCTGTTTCCCAGTTGATAGCCAAGTATCAGGCCTGCACGCCAGCAAAAACCCCGCGCAAACGGCATTTCAACGCGAACAGCACGGGATAGGCCGCGACAAAGTGACCGCCCGTCAACCGCCGCGAATGGCCTCTGCCACCAGAAGGGCTTTCTCGGCAAGTTTCGCATCCTCGCATTGATAGGCGAAAACCTCCATCCGATGCCCGAGTTCCGGGTCAAAGTAACGGTCATGCATCCGGCTATCCCCCTGCCAGAAAGGGGAAACCCGAATGGACAGGGCGTGATACCCCTTCCAGTCCCGGTGCAGCCTTTCGGCCAAAACCGCATCAGGCCAGCCCAGCACCTGCGCCCAAAGCGCCTCTGCCGACCAACCGCCCTTGGCAAAAGTGCAGATCAGATCATCCAGCGACCATTGATATTTTTCAGGCTGCATCTGAAAAACCGCGCGTTGGAAATCGTCCAACACCTGCCATTGTTCGGGCGACCACAACTCTGCCTTTCCCGTCTCGCCGCGAAACGTAACCTCGATCCCGATGCCAGAAGGTTCTTCGCCACAAAGGACGACCTCCATCACGCGCGGCAACAGATAGGTCCAAAGTGCATGCGGCAAAGGGTTGACGGCGGCGGCGGCGTACCATTCCTGCACATAATACAGTGGCATTTCTTCGATATCCGGCGAAAAGAAATCTGCGCGCAGCTTCGGGTCTATGCAACAACTGCACACCGCCGGATCTTGCGGCTTATCACAGCGGAATGCCGCATAGGCCCGCACCACAAGGTCAACCTGCGGATGGTCAGGCGGCAGTCTCGCCCCGATCTCTTTGGTTGTCTTGCGCATCTACCCTAGCGGTCCCGGTCTGGCTTCTTCGGTCAACAGCACATTCGCCTCTACCTGCCCCACGCCCGGCAGTGTCATGATCCGCCGCCGTAGGACACGTTCAAAATCAGCGATATCACGCGCGACGACGCGCAAGCGGTAATCAAACAGGCCCAGAACATGCTGCACAATCTGCACCTCGGGAATAGCCTG